>DASTZM010000478.1:0-17990 GCA_035764305.1 Chloroflexota bacterium
GATAGTCGATGCGCCCCGTCAGGTTGTAGTAGGTTGGGTTCGGCTCGAACACCACCGGCGCGCCGTTCTGCGGGTCGTGCGTCACGAACACGTTCGCGCGGTAGCGCTCATCGGGCGTCTGGAGCCCACCCGAAGCCAGCAGCGAGATAGCCGCCGTGCCCCCCGCACTCGCGTCCCGGCCTTCCCCCGCCATCCGAATGTCGTCAATCCGCTCGAGCAGGTCCGCCTGAATGGCGTCCAGGTGCGTCAGCACGCGCGGCTGCGCCGCGTACCGCACGCGCAGCGCCTCGAGCATGTGCCCGACTGTCGCCAGCAGCGTCTGCCGGTCCAGCTCCCGCAGCCGCGCGAGAATCTCCCGCTCCAGCTTCTGCACCGCCGCCAGCGCCTGCTCGGTCTTGCGGTCCAGGCGCTCGCCCTTCTCGCGGATCTCGGCCCGCTGCGTGTCCGTGAGACGCGCGAACGTCTCCGCCGTCACCGGCGTGTCCGGGCCCAGCAGCGGCATCGTTACCACCCCGGTCTGACTCACCTTGAGTCCAAACCCCACCTCGTCCGCGAAGGCGCGCAGCTCGGCGAAGATCTGCTCCCGCCTGGCCTGCAGCTCGTGCATCAGGTCTGTCCGGTGCTGCTCGTAGTCCTCGCCGCGGAAGACTCTCGGGATCTCGCGCCGGCAACCCGCCACCAACACGTCCAGGTCACGCGCGAGCGCCGGACCCTCGCCCGCCGGCAGCTCCACCGCCACCGGTCGTGCCGGCTCGGCGAAGTTGTGCAGGTAACACCAGTCCGGCGCCGGAGGCTTGCGCGCCGCCGCGTGGGCCACCTCGTGGCGCACCGCAGTCGTGCGCCCCGTGCCCGTCCCACCGGCGACGTAGATGTTGTAGCCCGCAACCGGTACCGCGAGCCCCAACGCGATTGCCCCTGCGCCGCGTTCCTGTCCCACCGTCGTTTCGACGGGCGCCACCTCGTCCGTTGTCGCGAACCCGAGCGACGCCGGCTCGCACCGCCAGCGGAGCTGATCGAGCCTGAGTCGCACCGCGTCCTGCGCCATAGGGCCATCCTGTGCGCCCCGCGTTGCGGCTCGCGTCGACGCGGGTAACGCGCCCGTTAACGCGCGCCCGGACCTCGCGCCCGACCACTCCCCCTCTGGGGGTGCGTCTCCCGTGCCGGTCGGGAGGCGACCGCGGGCGTGTCAGAGCGTTACGTCGATGCGCCGTCCGAGCGCGCCGCTGCGGTCGCCCCCGCCGCCGCCCCGATTGCGCTCACCGGATGGATGTCCAGACGCTGCACCATCGCCGCGCTCCGGGGCCTACCCCGCGCCTAGGTGTGCGCTCCCGCCAGCGACCGCTGGCTGTGCGCGAACTCGGCCACCGTGGGCCGCACCAGCCGCGCGTAGTCCGCGTACGTGAGGCTGATCGTCTCGGTGTGGGTGCCGGCCTGCACCACGATCGTCTCGTCTTCGGCCAGCGACCGATCGACGTACACCGGCATGTCGTACAGGTTGCCGAACGGCGGCATCGCCCCCACCTCGCAGTCCGGGAAGAGCGTCTCGAAGTCGTCCTCCTGCGCCAGCCTCACCGAGTCCACTCCCAGCGCCCGCGCCGCCGCGTCCAGGTCCGCGCGGTAGCTCGCCGGGATCACCAGCATCGCCGGTGAGCCCCCGGCAAACACCACGATCACCTTCGCCACGAGCTTCCCCGGCACGTGCTCGCTCTCGGCCACCTGCTGCGCCGTGAACGCCGTCGCGTGCCGGCGCACCTCGAACGGCACGCCCTCACTCCTCAGGTACTGCTCCAGCTTCTCCCTGCAGGCCATCTGCGCTCTCCTCTCGTCCGCGCGTGCTGCCGCCGGCCCGCGCTCGTCGGGCCGGCGGTAGAAGATCGCCCTCCGTGCCGCCACGATCCGCCGCACCACCTCATCGCTCGGTTCCTCCACCAGCACGATCTTGCCGTTGGTCAGATGGATCGTCGTGTCCGGCACGCTCTCCATCGACTCGACCAGATCGCTGTTCAGGTAGAAGCCCCGGGCGCCGAGCCGTGTCAGCTCGATCATGGACTCCGCCTCCTGCCCTCACTGTTGTCCCGCCGCCCTCCCGCCGCATCGGGGATATCCCTGGTTCCGCACGGCGCGCCCATCGCTGGGTCGCGCCGCTGGGCCAATCCCCACCTTTGACGCTCGGTTCACCGTCCGTTACTCACCACGCAAGGCGGCGCGCGTACGCTCCACTCGAGAGGCTGGCGCCATGCGCGACTCGTTCGCGGGTCGCCCGTCGGCGCCGTCGCTCGCCGGCGAAGGGAGGCAACACCACCATGACGAGCATCCTCGTGCCGTACGACGGCTCACCCGCTGCCCAGGAGGCGATCCCGTATGCCGTGCGGCTCGCCCGCGCGGCGGGCGCGCGGCTGATCCTCACACGCGCCTGCCCGGACGACCTCGACCTGCTCTACGCAGCCGAGCTGAGTGCCCAGGCGCTGCGCCAGCGCATCAGACGCTGCGGCGTCGAGGTAACGCTCCGCGTCCGCGCCGGCGAGCCGGTCGACATCGTGTCGCAGGAGCTGCGCACCTGGCAGCCCGATTGGATGGTGCTCTCATCCCACGGCGACTCAGGCGTTGGCCGCTGGCTGTTCGGCGGCGTCGCCGACGCGCTGCTGCGCACCGCACACGTGCCCACCATCCTCGTTCCACCCCACCACCGCACCTGGCCGGAGGGACAGAAGCCACGCCTCCTGCTGCCCATGGACGGCTCCGCCGAATCCGAGCACGCGCTGCCGGCCCTCCGTCGTCTCATCGCGTTCCTCGGCGCCCGCGTATTCCTCTTGCGCGTCGTCGAGCCACCCATCCCCTCGCCCTACGCCTACGACCAGTGCGCGCCGTACGTCGAGTTCGACCCGCACGTCGAGCTCGAGCGCGCGCGCGCCTATCTGCGTGAGGTCGCATCCGGCCTCAAGCTCGGCCCGGGCGACGCCGAGTGCCACGCCACGGTCGGCGCTCCCGGCATCTCCATCCCCACCTTCGCCCGGGAGCACCACGCCGACCTCGTCCTGCTCACGCTGCGCGGGGCCGGCCGCACCGCCGCCACGCTGGGCGGCACTGCCCTCGGCACCCTGCGCTACGCGGCCGTGCCGCTCGTCCTGGTCCCCGTGCCGAGTCCCGTGCTCCAGGCGGAGCAGGACACCGCCCCGGCATCCGCCGTCACCCACTCGCCGGCCGGCGCGGCGGCCGATGCGGTGGCGGAGGCCGCCGCGGTTACGCGTCCCGCCGGAACACGCTGACCCCCGCCACGGGGTCGTCGTTCGCTCGGGCCGCGTGCCGCTGCCCAAGCACCAGCGCGGCCAGCTCCGCGGGACTGTGGGGCGCCGGGAGCCCCGGTGGGAAGTAGCCCGCTGCCTCCAGGCGCGTGAACGTCTGCAGCACCAGCGGCTGCACCAGGCCGGCACGACGCAGCAGTTCCTCATCCTGGAACACCCGCGCCGGCGTCCCGTCCGCCACCAGCTCACCCCGGCGGAGTACCAGCGCCACGTCCGCCCACGCGTAGGCCAGCTCCAGGTCGTGGGTCGAGAGCACGACCGTGCGGCCGCTGCGGTGCAGTGCGTTCAACAACGAGAGCAGGCGGAGCGTCATCTCGGGATCCAGCCCCGCGGTCGGCTCGTCCGCGACGAGCACCTCGGGGTCCATCGCCAGCACGCCGGCGATGGCGACCCGCTTCTTCTGCCCGTACGACAGCAGATGGGTCGGCCGATCGGCGAGATCCTCGATCTGCGTGTCGGCGAGCGCCGCCTCGACGCGGGCGCGCACTTCGGCGCCCGTCAGCCCCAGATTGATCGGGCCGAACGAGACGTCCTGGCGCACGCTGGCCGCGAACAGCTGCGAGTCCGGGTCCTGGAAGACCAGACCGACACGCCGGCGCAGGTCGTTCAGTCCGGCCCGGTCGTAACGAACCGGGACACCCCCCAGCAGGACGCGGCCCGCGTCGGGTCTCAAGATGCCGTTCAGTGTCAGGAAAAGGGTCGACTTCCCCGAGCCGTTGGCGCCGAGCACCGCCACCCGCCGGCCTTTGGGGATAGCGAGCGAGAGCCCGCGTAGCGCCACAGCGCCATCCTGGTAGCCGAACGTCACCGCCTCGACCTCCAGGATCGGCGTGCCGTGGGCCAGCTCGTGCAGCCGGGCGTGGCTGTCGTCGTGGTCCAATCCATCGCGCGTCGCGTGGGTGTGCGGCGCCTGCGCATCGAGTACGTCGTCGGGTGGCTGCAGGTCCGGCCCGGGTCGCGGTCCGTGCACGTGGAGCGGGTGTGGCGCGCGGCTCACGGCAAGCCTCCCAGTCGTGTTGCGATCGCGAAGGCCAGCTGCGCCACGGCCGCCGCCGCGACCAGACCGAGGTTGCGGCGTGACCACGCGAACTCCTCGTCCAGAACGTCGAGCCGCCCGGTGTAGCCCCGCGCCGACAGCGCGGTGAACAGTGCGTCCGCCCGCGCCAGCGCGCGGACCAGCAGGCTAGACACGAGCAAACCCACCGAGTGGAGCGTCCGGCGCCGCGTGACGTACCCCAGCCGGGCCTCCTGCGCCAGGTGGATCGACTGCGCCGTCTCGACCAGGACGAACACGAAGCGGTACACCAGCAGCAGCAGCTCGACGAACAGCCCGGGCACCCGCCAGCGGCGCAGCTGCGCGCCAATGTCTGCCACCGGCGTGGTCAGCGCGAGGAACGTGCCCGCGGCGATGCACGCGGCCGAGACGCCGAACACCCGCACCGCCTGAGACAGACCCGCCGGGGCGACTCCCACCTGCCATCGCCCGACGGGCAACGACGCGAGTGCGGCCGATGGATCCACGACCGAGACGGCCATGCTCAGCGCGCCCGCCAGGACGAAGCCCAGCGGCAGGCGCACGAACCGCAGAAACACGACCAGCGGAATGCCCGCCATCCGCGTCGCGGCCAGGCACGCCAGTGCGAAGCCCGCGGCCGCGACAATCGGCGATCCAGCGGCGAGGGCGACCCCCATCGTCAGGCCGGCGAAGAGCAGCTTCTCGCCGGGGTGCGCCGCGTGCAGGCGGTTGGCGTAGGCGTACGCATCCACCGGGAACGGATTCATGCCGCGCGCGCCCTCCCACTGGCCGTCCTCGCGCCGCGCCGGCCGGCCACGGCGCCGATCACGTAGCCCAGGCTGCCCAGCCCCACCCCCTGCACCGCCGAAAGGAAGGACTGGAGCTCGCCGCGCTCGGTCTGCACGAGGAACAGCGCGCCGAACACCGCGATGCCCGCCGCCCCGATGCCCGCCAGGCGGCGCCGCACGGCGGCGGATGGCGGCCCATGCTGCCTGGATGCGCCCAGCCAGCCCAACAGCCCGGACAGCGCGGCGGTGCCCAGGAACGCCTGCAGCCCGAACAGGTAGCGCTCGATCCCCTGGTCCGCCGGTGAGAACAGCGGGCGAAACCAGGGGCGGTACTCCTCCCTGATCCGGCTCGCGGTCTCCGCGATCTGCGTGTCGCCCCCGGACCACGCGGCGTCGGGAACCGGCGACGGGATCACGCCCAGCGCCATGAGCGCCGGCACGCCCGCGATGACGACCACCGCGACCGCCAGGAGCACGTTGCCGTGTGCTGCCCGCATCGTGTCAGGCCGCCACCCGCGCGCCGCGCGTCGCCGCCTCGACGCCGTGATCCACCAGCAGGCCGCGGTAGTGCTCGTGCAGCAGATTGAAGACGATCACCGTCAGCATGCCTTCGGCCACCGCCAGCGGCACCTGCGTGATGGCAAAGATGGCGGCGAACTTCAAGAACGACTCGAGCACACCCCCCTGCGCGGCCGGAAACGCCAGCGCCATCTGCATCGCCGTCGTCAGATATGTGGCAAGGTCCGCGAGCGCGGCGGCGGTGAACACCGCCGGTCCCAGCCCCGCGCGCAGCCGTCGTGCCCCACGGAATACCAGGTGCGCCACGAGCGGCCCGGCGACGGCCATCGAGAAGACGTTTGCGCCGAGCGTCGTCACGCCGCCGTGGCCCAGCAGCACGGCCTGGAACAGCAGCACGATCGTGCCCAGCACCGCCATCGGCAGCGGGCCGAAGAGCACCGCGCCCAGCGCGATGCCCGTGGGATGCGACGAGCTACCTGTAACGGATGGGATCTTGAGCGCAGAGAGGACGAACGCAAAGGCGCCCGAGAGCGCCAGCGTGAGCTTGGCCTGCGGGCTCTGCCCCACCTGCCGCGCGATCGAGCGCAGTCCCAGCGCGACGAACGGCGCCGAGATGGCAAACCAGCCGGCTGCCCACGGCAGCGGCAGGAACCCCTCGGCGATGTGCATCGCCTGGGCCGGCCGGACCGCCAGCACGAGCAGCGCCATCGCCGATGCAATCGCGTAGCGATAGCGCATCGACCCAGTCTGTCCCGCGCGCGTCCCTCGCGCATCGGGGAAAGACCCGGATGCCTGCCCTCGCCGGCGCTCCGCCGGCCGCCACACGCTCGCGCCCCGATACGCCCACCCGGCGCGGCTCACGCCGCCGGCACGACGACCTTGATGCTCTCCGGGAACACCACCTCTCCGGCGGCGGCGTGAGCGGCGGGAGCGGCCGGCACCGCCGCGAGGCGCAGTAGGTCGTGCGCCACGTCCCGCGCATCGACCGAGACGTGGTGAAACGTCTCGGGCGGCGGAACCCCGCGCTCGCGCCACGCGTGCGAGTGGACCGTCTCGCTCGAGAGCGCCACCACCGGGATGTCGCGCGTCAGGGGGTCGCGCCGCAGCAGCTCGTACAGCCTGTCCCCCGAGACCCCTCCCACTCGCAGGTCGAGCACTACCGCGTCGGGAAGCTCACCGTCCGGTGCCGACAGCGCGTACAGCGCGCTGAGCCCATCGGCCGCCGTTCCCACCAGCGCGCCGAGGGGCGTCAGCGCCTCCGTGAGGGCGTGCACCAGCGGGGACTCCTCCGTCACGACGAGGACGTGCATCCCAAAAGGAGTTATCCACCTTGGAGGGATCCCCGGCATCGGGGATTAACCCCGAGTCCTTCCGACGCGCTCTCGTACGCGGCGGCTGTGCCGCCGAAACCGCGCCTGTTGACCGCGCGTCTACCCACCGCAACCTCCGCCGCACCGTCTGCGCGGCACGGTGGGGACCGGTTGGCGAAGCGATGGCTCGCTTCTGTCCCACTCGGCCGCGCTACGCTCTCCATCGTGAGACCGCTGCCCCGCCTGGTCCTCGCGCTGCTCGTCGTCACGTTCTGCGTCGGCTGTGACCAGGGCACCAAGTACGTCGCCGCCGAGGCGCTGCGTGGCGCGCCGCCGCGCTCCTATGTCTGGGACACGGTGCGGCTCTTCTACTTCGAGAACCCCGGGAGCTTCTTGGGACTGGGCGCCGGGCTGCCCGAACCAGTGCGCTACGCCCTCTTTGTCGCCGGGATCGGCGCCATTCTGGTCGCGCTCATCGCTTTCCTGCTGCTCGCCCACGCGCCGGCCCCAACCACGGTTGCCGGACTCGCCCTGTTAATCGGGGGCGCCGCCAGCAACTGGTTCGACCGCGTGCGCCACGGCAACGTCGTCGTCGACTTCCTCAACGTCGGGATCGGTCCCCTCCGCACCGGTGTCTTCAACCTCGCCGACCTCCTCCTCGAGCTCGGCCTCCTCATCCTCCTGCTGCGCTTCGCCGCTCCACGGGAACGCCACGGGCGCCACCTCCTCGACCAGCGCATCCCGCAGACGTAGGCATGGGTCCGGGCAGAACGTCTCCACCGCCCCCGTTACCGGGTCCTCCAGCCACGTGAGGAGCGCGCAGCCGTACGCGCTGCCTCGTAGCGGACAGCGGTCCACGTAGAAGCGCTCGATCGCGTCCACCAGGAACGCCAGCTGGCGTCTCGTGACCGGGATCGTGCACGTCTCCAGGCCGTCCCACCCGCCGCCTGCCGCCTGCGGCTCCTGCAGCGCCCGCCGATCCAGCGTCACCGGTGCCCCCGGTGGTCCCCCGGCATCCCCCGGTGCGTCCGCCGCGCTAGACCGCCCGCGCGCCCAGGCCGGCCCATGGCCGCAGCCGGCCGGCGTTCCGCGGCGCGCGCAGCTTCCTGAGCGCCGCGGCCTCAATCTGGCGCACGCGCTCGCGCGTCACGCCCAGATCCATCGCCACCTCCTCCTGCGAGAGGCGCGGGTTGCCGTTGAGCCCAAAGTGCAGCTCCAGCACCCGCCGCTCGCGCGGCTCGAGCGCATCCGCCAGCACCCGCGCCTCCGCCTCGGCCAGCTGGTGCCGCTCCGCCAGCTCTTCGGGATCGGTCGAGCCGCTCGCCTCGATCAGCTCCATCAGGGGCGTCTCGTCGTCTCCCACCGGCGCGTCGAGCGACACCGGTCCGCGCGCTGCCTCTCGCGCGTCGGCCAGCCTCCCGGCCATCCACTCGCCGCCGATCACGCTCATGATCTCCCTCACGGTCGGCTCGCGGCCCAGCTGCTGCGTCAGGCGCTGCTCGGCCACGCTGTAGCGGGCCATCGACTCGCCGACGTGCACCGGAACACGGATGATGCGCGACTTGTCGGCGATGGCGCGCGCGATCGCCTGCCGGATCCACCACGTGGCGTACGTTGAGAGCCGGTAGCCCTTGCTGTCGTCGAACTTCTCCACCGCCCGCATCAGCCCGATGTTCCCCTCCTGCACCAGGTCGATCAGCGGCAGGCCCCGCCCCTGGTAGCGCTTGGCGATGCTCACCACCAGCCGCAGGTTGGCGCTCACGAACCGCTGGCGGGCCGCGCTGTCTCCGCGTCGCGCTTGCCGGGCAAGCTCGACTTCCTGGCTCGCCGTCAGCAGCGGGACCGTGCGGATGTCCTCCAGGTAGCGCCCCAACAGGTCGCCGTCGTCGACGCCACCGGTGGCCACGCGCGGTCTGCGCACTGCGACCTCGGCCGACTCGGTCATGCGTCGTTCCGCGCCTCAGTCTGCACTGTCCCACTCGGATATGCATCAGGGAAAACCCGCGAGACCATCGGACGCCCAGCCACTAGGCGGTGTGCTCGCGCGGCCGTACCGCCGGCGCCGCCGGCGTCGTACACCAGCACCACCGCGGGCACTCCCAGGCCCTGACTGCGCCGAAATCCGGGTCGTGGGCCGCCCGCTGGCGACTCAGTCAGTCAGACGGAGGAAGCGCACGCGGTACCCGTCGATGGCGATGGCGCACGGGTGTCCCTCCAGCGCCCCGACGGCCGCGCCGCCCTCACCCGGCTGGCCCTCCAGCGCCTCCACCGCGGCGGCGCTCAGCCCGGCGCCCGCCAGGACCGCCCGAGCGTCGTCGCCGTACAGGACGTGGAGCGTCGCGCTGCCGTCGGGGAGCCAGCTCTCGAAGAACAGCCCGGCCCGCTGCCCGTTCCACCGCCCGTAGCGCGCCCCCCGCACGACCGCGCGCCGTTCGGTGGCCGCCGCCCGCGTCGCCCTGGCCGCCTCCTGCGTCTGCTGCATCTGCTGCGCCTGCTGCGCCTGCTGCGTCTGCTGCGTCTGCTGCGTCATGCGGACCTCCTGCTGAGCGCGACGGGCCGTCGCGCCGTTGGGCGTACCCATCGGACCCGGTCAGTCGCGTCCAGTCTGCCCCGGCGCCGATGCGGAGTAGGTTGCCGAAGGTGGACCGCACGTGAACGGCCGCACGGGAGCGGCGCCGCCCCGTGCGAGACGGCGCCGCTCCGATAGGGTCCGTTCGCTGCGCATGCCGACTCGCCGTTCACCCACCATTCACCCGCCTCAAGGGAAGCCTCAACGCCGTGACGAGATCATCCGTACGGGACCGCGCAACGGGCAAGACGAGGAGCACGGACGTGGGCGTCGCCAACGCGGAGTCAAGTGGGAGGCCGGGATGGCCCGTCTCCACCGATAGGCACCGGAGACCGGACAGCGAGATCGAGCGATCGGTCGAGGAGCGGCTGCGGCGGAAGGGGCAGGCCCGCGAGACCGCCAGCGACCGCGCCGCCCTCCGACCGCGCCGCCTCACCACCGAGGAGTGGGACCACCGCGAGCTGCTGCGCCTGGTCGAGTCCTTTCCCATCGGCGCCGTCGTCCGCTTCCGGTCGTACGATCCCACCATCCGCCCGCGCGATTGGCGCCGCGTCGCCGCCGGCGCGCCCTGGGGCCTGCGCCGCGACGACCTGCTCGACGTGACCGGCTACGCCGGCGGGGTCGGCTTCCCCGAGGGCCTCTCCGTGCGCCGCCGCGCCGACGGGCCCGACAGCCCCACCATCCTCGTCTTCCCCGCCGAGCTGCAGCCCCCCGACACCGCCGGCCGGCCGGCCGACCCGCGCCGGGCGTGAGTCCGTCTCCCGACGGCCGCCCACCTGCGTGGGCGGACCCGATCATGATGCGTAGGCGCGCTCACCGGCGACGTGCGTCCCACTCCCGGCGGGCTTCCTGTTCCATGCGCTCGAGGCGTTCGTAGTAGTCGGGGAACTCCTTCATGTGCGCGAGCGCGATCTTGCCCGTGATGATCGGATCGTCCCCCGTCACGTTGGTCTGCGGATCGTGGGCGCCGTGCTCGAGCTCGACGTCCATGCCCGCGCGGAACTGCTCGAGGTCGTACTGACTCCAGTCGACGCCGATCGCGTTCCCGACTCGTCTGGCCTCCTCGGTCGTGGTGCGCTTCTTCTCGGTCAATGACGCCTCCCGCTGCTAGCGTGACGTGGCGGATCCGGCCTCCGGTCCGTAGACGATTCCGGTGACGGCGTCGATCAGGGCGTCCAGATCGAACGGCTTGTCGAGCACCGCGGCGAAACCTGCCTCCCGGCTACGGGCCGAGCGGCCGGCGCGCGCCTCGACCGTTGCGGCCTGGTCGGCCGAGAACATCACCACGGGGATGGGCGGCGAGTGCGCCCGCAGGAGGGCCGCCGTATGCCAGGACTCCCCAAAGCCGTCACTCCCACCGCCGTCGAGCAGGACGCACGCGGGCAGCTCGTGGCCGATCCACCGCTCTACCTCGACCGGCGAGCACTCCTGCACCACCGTCACTGGAAACCCTTCGCCCTCCAGGATTGTCTCGACCACCGCCCCGATTGCCGTGTCGTCCTCGATCACCAGGACCCGATTCCGTTCATGTGCCATGCGCTTCTCCTTCGGCGGCCATGCCGCCCGCGCTAACCCTCCGCAGCCCGAAGCTACCGCCAGCTCGCTGCGGCGTCATGACGAAAGTTCACACGCCGCGCGCGCGACGAGGCGCGCCGGTAGCAGGCAGTGCTCGCGCCCGAGAGTCCCGCCGCCACCATCCTCGCACCGAAACGTCGCCGCCCTAGGTTGCGGACTGTGAACACTCGGTAGATATCGGGCCAACGTCCTTGCCCCGCACCGGGCGCGAGAGCGCCCGGATCGCCGCCACCGCCGCGGCCAGCCCCCTGTCAAGACCTCGCTTCAGGTCGATCGCGCTCGCCCCCGCCGCCAGGTTGCGCACTCCCTCCAGGACACGCGTGGGACGTACGGTCAGGCTGCCCGCCGGCCGGCGACCGCCCCCGCGGCCGCCGCGGTGTGCTTCGGGCAGAAGTACGAGTCGTCGCTCCGGCACACCGCCCCGATCTTCAGCAGCGCGTCGATGGCGTCCTCCGGGGTGATCGCCCGGCTCACGTGCCACACACACGGCCGCGCACCGCAGATGGCGCAGCGCCGCTCGGCGAACACGCCAGACTCCGCCGTCGGCCGCCAGGGCCCGTTGACGCGCACCGCACGTCCCCTACCCACCGGCCGAAGCCCCGGAACGCCCCGGCTGCCCCGGCTGCCCCGGCCGCGCCACCCAGAGCTGCCATCCCGCCACCGCCCCGACGAACGCGAGGAACCCATAGTTCACGGCCAGCAGCCAGTTCTCCCGAATCGCGAGCACGTTCCCGATCACCAGCGCCAGCAGCCCCACCGCCGTCCAGAGCAGCACCACGAACCCTGCCCACAGCGCCACCACGCCCGTTCGCTCCTCGGCGCGACGCTCGGCATCCGCCCGCTGCGCGGCGCCGCTCAGGAGCAGCCCGGCGAGCAGCGGCGCGACAACGCCAGCGCCGGTGATCGCCACGTTGACCAGCACGACGGCGGGTGCGCGCCGCTCGCTGATCGCCAGGACGGACCACAGGAGCGTCGCGGCGGAATACGCCAGCGCCAGGCCTGAAAGCACGTAGAGCACGCGTACCGCCGCGCGCTCCCACCGCCACACGATCACCAGAAGCCCGACCAGCAGCACGGCACCCGCTCCGCCCACCACCGCCAGTCGAACCAGCGCGTCCCGGGCATCGGTCGCACCGCCCAGCGAAGCCGCCGCCACAAAGTACAGGGGCACGGCTCCCCACAACAGCACGAGGATGCGCGCCACGCACCGCCGCCCCACCCGTGCCCTGGCGGCGTCAGTTGGTTCCGGCATCGGCAACGCCTCCTCACCCTGAGCCTGACGCAGCCCCGTTGCCGCTCCCGTAGCGCGAGGTGAACGCCGGGTTGCGGCCGCGGCCGCCTCCCGCGAGCCCGATCCCATGACCGAGAAACAGACATCCCGCCCGAAGCACCGTGCAGTAACCCACCGTTGACCTGCCGCAACCCGCCCCGCAACGCCCGCGACCGACCCTGAACGCGAGCAGCGTCGTGACCGTGTCCAGGCGCCTCGGCCGCGTTCTTCTCATCGCGCTCGCCGCCGCCCTCACCGCGGGCTGCGGCGCCGAGCCGTTCACCCTGTCGGCCTCCGGGCCGTTCATGTACCCGGCGACGACCAGCGCCTCCCTTGACCGTGTCGCCATCGTCGTCACCATCGCCAGCCAGTCCGGCGACGATCTCCTCGTCAGCCCGGCCGACTTCGCCGCTCGCGACGGCGAGCGGCGCCTGTATGTCGCCAACCCCGCCGCCACCGCCGCCGACGTCGGCCTCGTCAACCGCGCACCAGATGTCCGCGGCACGCTCCCCTTGCCCTCCATCACGCTGCGCCGCGGCGACGTGCTCAGCGGCTACGTCGTCTTCGACGTTCCCGCCGGCGTGCGCCCGGTGGAAGTCGTCTGGCGCCAGACCGACGGCGACGTGTCCGCCAGGCTCGCGGGCGCACGCCCGGGCTAGCCGGGGATTGGCCACCAGGTCGACCTCGCCGTGTCCAGCGCACCCAGCGCACCCAGCGCACTCACCATCGTCCAGACCCGCGGGCTGTCCAAGCGCTTCGGCGCCACCACCGCCCTCGACCGGCTCGACCTCGATGTCTTCCAGGGTGAGATCCTCGGCATGCTCGGCCCCAACGGCGCCGGCAAGACCACCACCATCCGTCTCCTGCTCGGCTTGATCGCTCCCACCGCCGGCCGCGCCACTCTGTTCGGCCTGGACGCCTGGGGGAAGGCGTCCGAGATCCACCGCCGCGTCGCCTACGTGCCGGGTGACGTGGCGCTCTGGCCGGGCCTCACCGGCCGCGAGACGCTCGCCCTCCTCGGCCGCGTCCACGGCACGGTCGATCTCGCCTACCGCGATCAGCTGATCGAGCGCTTCAGCTTCGATCCCTCGCGCAAGGTCCGCACCTACTCCAAAGGCAACCGCCAGAAGCTGATCCTCATCGCCGCCCTCATGACGCGCGCCGATCTGCTCATCATGGACGAGCCCACCTCCGGTCTCGATCCCCTCATGGAGCAGACCTTTCGTGCCTGCATGGCCGAAGCGAAGCGCGCCGGGCAGACCGTATTCCTCTCCTCCCACATCCTCAGCGAGGTCGAAGCCCTCTGCGACCGCGTCGCCATCCTCCGCCGCGGCCGGCTGCTGCAGATCGGCACCCTCGCCGAGATGCGCCACTTCTCGGCGCTCTCCATCCAGGCCACGTTCGAGCGTCCACCACCCGACCTTTCCGCCGTCCCCGGCGTCTCCGCCGTCAGCATCGGTGGACACGACGGCGCCCACACCCTGCGCTGCCAGGTCAGCGGCTCGATCGAGCCCCTCCTCCAGGCGCTGGCGCACGCGGGCACCCGCGAGTTCTTGAGCGCCAAGCCCACGCTCGAAGAGCTCTTCCTCGCTCACTACGGCGGCGGTGGCGATCCCGGTGGCGTCGCCGCCACCGCCAGAGAGCGCTGACCCCCGTGGCCGCCGTGGCCGCCGTGACCGCCGCGACGGCCGGGACCGGGCGCGCCGTCCGGCTCCCTGCGGTCCCCCCCATACCCACACCTGCGCGGCTCGTGATCGCCCGCCACACCGCCCGTAGCGCCATGCGTTGGGCCATCGTCTGGGGCGCCTTTTTCGGCATCTTCGTCCTCTCCAACGTCCGCGTCTACGTCACCAGCTATCCCACCCTCGCCCAACGGATCCAGGCCGCCCAGGCGCTGCAGACCTTTGCCATCCTGCTCGGACCGCTGCACCACGCGGAGACCGTCGCCGGGTTCACCATGTGGCGCATCACCACCGTCTGCGCCTTGATCGGCGCCGTCTGGGGGCTGCGCACCAGCGTCGGCCTGCTGCGCGGCGAAGAAGACGAGGGCCGCTGGGAGCTGCTCCTCGCCGGGCGCACCACGCCCCGCGCCGCCGCCGCCGAAGTCCTGCTTGGCCTCGCCGCCGCCCAGGCAGCCATGTTCGCCACCACCGCCGTCCTCATCCTCGCCGCCGCCACGCTCCCCGGCGCGCGCTTCACCCTTGCCGGCTCACTCCTCTTCGCCGCCGGCCTCGTCGCCTGCGCCGCCATGTTCCTCGCCGTCGGCGCCGTGACCAGCCAGCTTTGCGCCAACCGCGGGCAAGCCGTCTCCCTCGCCGCCGCCGCACTTGGCCTCGCCTACGCCGTCCGCGTCGTCGCCGACTCGACGCGCAGCCTCGGCTGGCTGCGCTGGTTCAGCCCCATCGGGTGGATCGAGGAGCTCCGCCCCCTCCGAGACCCACAGCCCATCGCCCTGCTGCCCATCGCGGCGCTCATCGCGCTCTGCGCCGTCCTCACCGTCGTCCTCGCCGGCCGGCGCGACCTCAACGGCAGCATCCTGCGCGAGCGCGCCCCACGGCCGGGAGACGTGCGCTGGCTGCGCGGCCCGCTCACCCTTGCCCTGCGCCTCACACGCGGCGGCGCCATCGGCTGGCTGCTCGGCATCGGCGCCATGGCGTACATCGAGGGGGCCGTCGCCCGCTCCGCCGCCGCCATCCTTTCCAGTTCGCCCGCCTTCGCCGCCGCCATGCGCCGCTTGGGCGTGCGCCAGGGTGTCCAGGGGTATCTCGGCGCTGCCTTCTTCTTCGTCGCCGTCATGCTCGCCGTCATGGCCGCCACGCAGGTCGCGGCCATGCGTGACGAAGAGGCCTCGGGCCGCCTGGACACCCTGCTCGTCCGCCCCGTGCACCGCGTGAAGTGGCTTGCCGGCCGCCTCGCCGTCGCGCTCGGGCAGCTCCTCCTGGTCGGGACCACCGCCGGGATCGTCACGTGGATCGCCGCCGCCAGCCAGCACGCTGGCATACCGTTCCCCAAGCTGCTCGAAGCCGGCGTCAACACCGTCTCCCCCGCCATCTTCGTCCTCGGCCTCGGCACGCTCGTCTTCGGCGTCGCTCCCCGCGTCGCCCCCGCCGCCGGCTACGCCGTCGTCACCTACTCCATTCTCGTCAGTCTCGTCGGCGCGCTCGTCAAGGGACAGGACTGGATCCTCGACACCTCCCTCTTCTCCCACATCGCCCTCGCCCCCGCCGCCCGCCCCGACTGGCCAGAGACGGCCGCCCTCGTCTCGATCGCCGCCGCCCTCGCCGCCGCCGGCGCCCTCGCCTTCCGCCGCCGCGACGTCACCTATGTCTAGGCCGCCGTGCCCACCGCTGCCCGCCGGCCATGCGCCGCAACCCATGAGCCAACCCGTGAGCCCCAGACCAGAAAGCCGGAGCACCTATGGATCGTCGTGACATCGTCCGCGCCCTCGCCGCGCTCCCCGCCCTGTCCGGCATGCGCTCGACGGCCGCCGAGCGCCGCCGCCATGCCGAGGCGCTCGTCGACATGCCATACCGCCAGCTGGGTCGCACCTGGCGCTGGGTCTCCCCACTCGGCCTCGGAGGCCAGGCCTCCTTGCAGTGGACTGCGCCGGGCATCGACCCGGCCGACATCGTCGTCCGTGCCGTGGAGCTGGGCGTCAACTACCTGGACACGGCCAACGCCTACGGTCCCAGCCAGCTCAACTACGGCGATGCGTTCCGCCGCCTGCATCTCACACCCTACGACCCGGACTACAACCACGTCTTGCGCCAGTGGCTCTTCGTCGCCACCAAGACCAGTCGCCGCTACGCCCTCGATCGCTCCGGAGCGGCCACCGCCATCGACGATCTCAAGCGCTCACTCACGCAGCTCTTTGGCGATGGCCGGGGCGCGATCCCCGACGGCGCCTACGTCGACAGCATCCAGCTCCACAACCTGACCGCGCTCGATCAGGTGGACCAGGCGTACGAGGCGCTCGACCGGCGCGGCGGGTCGATGCCCGACCGCATCGGCGCCCTCGCCGGTCTACTCGACTACCGCGACGGTACCAACTTCACCGGGCTGAATCCCGAGCGGCGGCGCTACCTCCGGCACATCGGCATCACCGGCCACCAGAGCTCCCCCGTCCTCATGCGCGCCCTCCGGCGCGACCGTGACTCCGTGATCGACACCCTGCTCGTCGCCCTCAACGCGAACGATCCGCGCTACTCGTCCCACCAGCACAACGTGGTCCCCGTGGCGGTTGCCCGCGACACCGGCGTCGTCGCCATGAAGGCCTTCGCCGACGGCGTCTTCTACGGCAAGCCTCCGCGCTTCTCCAACACCGCCGCGGACGTCGTGCGCACCGTCGGCGTGCCCGGCGCCATCTCCCACGCCGACCTCGTGCGTTACGTCGTCGCCACTCCCGGCGTCGACGTGCTCATCACCGGTATCGGCCAGATCGACCGCGACGATCCCGCTGGCGACCAGCTCGCGGCCAACCTCGCTGCCGCCGTCGAGGCCCGCGAGGCCACGTCCCAGGCTGAGCGGCTGCGCATCGAGCAGGACGTGCGCGACCTCCACGGCTCGGAGACCAACTACTTCCAGGACCGGCTCCGCGCCCCCGTCCCACCCGTCGTCGAGCGCGTCGTCGCCGGCGGTGACCTGATCACCGTCTACTGGCACGGCGGGCTCGCCGCCGGCCCCGCCATCACCGGCTACCAGATCTACGCCGGCGAGCACCTCCTCGCCTCCCTCCCCTTCCAGGCCCAGACCACGCTCGATCCCCTCGAGGTCACCCTCCCCGCGCCCGATCCGGCCACCGCCTACCCCGGCACCATCCGCGTCGTCGCCGTGACCGAGCCACCAGCTGAGGCCACCCCCGATCACGGAGCACCATCGTGACTCGTCCTGTTCCGCGCCCCTATCCGGGCTTTTCCCGATGCGACCCGACGCTGCGGGTGCGAAAGTCCGAGCAAATGCAGGTCACACCGCACACTCACACCGAATACACCCCGCTCGAGCGACGCCTCCTCTCGGCCGTCGAGCGGTACAAGGGCCGGCGCGCCGCGGCGGGCGAGGCGCCGACCAGCCGCGACGCCTGGCTGGTCTTCCTGACAACCCTGGCGACGTCCACCACGCCCTCACGCGGCCGGGCTTCCCCCGCCCGAGTCGCGTAGCCATCGAGGCGCGGAGCGCACGCCGGTGGACGAGCAGCACGCGAGTGAGCTCAAGCAGGCGCTTCTCGCCGCCCAGGCGCGCTTCCGCGCCTGCTCTCGCGCCGTGGCGCTTGGCCAGGGCACCGAGGAAGAGCTCGCCGCGGCTGCTCGCGCCTACGAGGACGCCACCCTTGGGGCCATCGCCTACTTCGCCCCCCGGCAACCTCCTAAGGACCGCGGTACGGGCGCCGTGCCGCCACCCGCGCGCACCCCGCCGCCGCACCCCGGATGGACACCCGTCCAGGTGCCCGCGGCGTTCGTCGCCGCCTTCGCGGGTGGCGCACCGCTCAATCCCAAACGTCTTGCCTTTGCCCGTTGGCTCGTCCAAACCGGAAGGCTCTCCGACTCGCTTCTGTAACCCCACCGACCAGGTGACCCGTTCGGGGCGCCGTCCACCGCGCCGCGTCCTGATCGCCGCGCTGCCGATCGCCGGTTCCCGACCGCTCT
>DASTZM010000479.1:0-2113 GCA_035764305.1 Chloroflexota bacterium
CCGGCGCCGCGCGGTTGCTCGGCACCGGCCCTCGACCAGGGCTCGCTCGCCGGCCGCCTTGGCCAAGTGCAGGAAGTTGGTGGTTCAGAATGCTCATTCGGCTTCTCCCGGTGGTCGTTCGCTGGCCCGGCACGCCCGCGCGGCCGGCATACACCAGCAGTTCCGACGCTACTCCGGAAGCGCTTCTGGGCCGCTTCTGGGACGCTTCTCGGGGCGTCTCGGCGAAGAACCGAGGCTCGGTGTGCCCGGGCGCCGGGATGACGGAGGCGGTTGGCGCGACGCGGCCCTCCTGCCTTCCCGGGCCGCCGCGTCCGCGCGGCCGGCCCCCAACCGGGCATCGCCGCTTCGCCGCTTCGCGCCCGCCAAGCGTCGGCACGGTGTGTGCCGAATCGCATCGCAAGGCGGCGGGGCGGGTGACGGTGCCGGGGCCGAAAGCCCGGCACCACGTCCTCCCCGCCGCGGCAGCGAAACGTTTCCTTCCTTTATGTAGCGGTCGGGAAGCGGCCGTTTCTTACCGTGGGGAGTGCCATGTACCAGCGTTTCACGCCACAGGCGCCAGGGGAGCGGTCCTCCGGGTACGGCGCGCACCCCGGACGCGGCGGGTGGGTCGGGGAGTACCGGCGGGAGTGCTCGTGGGAGACGTGCGAGCGGCCGCCCCAGGGCCGGCTCGCGACCGTGGTGCAGGTCGCGATCATGCTCGCCGCCGGTCCGGCGATGTACCGCTTCGTCGGGCCGCCGCGCCCGCCGGTTCCCTGGCACGATCTGTGGCGCGGCCTGCTGACCCTGCTGGACGGGCACCGCATCTGGTCCTTCCTCACCGGGCCGGGACCGACCTACGTCGACATCGCGCAGGTCGCGCCCTGGGTCTTCCTCGCCTTCTGGCTCCTGTGGCTCTACGTCGTCGTGATGGTCGTGCTCCAGGCGTCGCTCGCCGTGGCCGACCTCGCCACCCGCGGCGCGGCGTGGGTGCGCGCGCTCCAGGCGGTGGTCGACCGCGTGACGCTCCCGCAGCTGCGCCGGCTGGCGCACGGCGCGGTCGTCGCCACCGCGGTCATGCAGCTGACGGCGCGCACCGCCGGCGCAGAATCCCCGGGCCTCCAGCCGCCCGCGGCTTCCGCGGTTGCGTTGCTGCCCGATCCCGACCGCGCTGCCGCCGCTGCCGCCGCTGCCGACGCGGCGCAGCCGACCCAGACGGAGCGCGTGGCCAAATACACCGTCGCGCCGGGGGACAACCTGTGGGAGATCGCCGAGCGGTTCTACGGCTCGGGCTGGGACCACACGCGCATCGTCGACGCTAACGAGGGGCGGCGGATGGCGGACGGGCGCGTGTTCTCGGGACGCGCCTCGAGCATCATCCACCCGGGGTGGGTGCTCGACCTCCCCATGCCGGACGTCCTGCTCGAGCAGCGCGAGGGGCGCACCGAGTACGTCGTCCAGCCCAGCGAGACGCTGGCCGGCATCGCGACCCGGTTTCTCGGCGACGAATACCGCTGGCCCGAGATCTACGAACCCAACCGGGCGAGCGCCACGGACCTCTGGTCGGTCGGCGCCTCGACGCGGGCCGACCAGCTCTGGCCGCAGCGGCGCATCGTGCTCCCCGCAGAACTGCTGCGCGAAGCGGCCGATTCGGTCGGGGCGGCCGAAGGCCTCACCGGGCTTGAAGCACTGCGGGGCGACTCGCGCGACGTGGGCGGGCACGTGTGCGCCCCGATCCGCGTCGTGGCGCCACCCGAGTCAGCGTTCGACGGCGGCAGCGCCGCCCCAACCACGGCCGCGCCGCCAGGCATGCTCGCAGCCGACGTACCGGCGTCGGGCGATCACCTGAGTGGGAGCGGCGCCACGGAAGTCGTGGAAACGGCCGGCGTGCGAACGGTGGGAGCCGGCCCGGTGCCGGTACTGCCCTCACCGCTGCCGCCGCTGCCGCCGCTGTTCCCCAGCCCGGCGGCCGTGCTCGCGGGAGCCGCCTTCAGCGCCGGAGCCCTCGCCGGCGGGACGACGGTCCTGGCCAGCCGGCGGCTGCGACGCAGCCTCGACGAGCCGCCCGTCCGCCTCGTGCCGGCACGGCCCGAGCCGGTCCGGCGCGCGACGCTGAAGCCGTCCCAAGTGTCCGCCT
>DASTZM010000480.1:0-3773 GCA_035764305.1 Chloroflexota bacterium
CAGCGTGTAGACCGGGTCCGGGTAGTACGCCTTCCCACCGCCAGCGGACAGCCCCGCCTCCATCAGGGAAGGGCTGGACGGCGGCGCAGCTCGCGCGCGCGTCGGGTGTTGAAGAGCAGTTGATCCAGCGCCTCGAGGACGGGACCGTCCCGCGGATCGCCCGGAGCCACATGGAGCGCCTCGCGGATGCGCTCGGCGTGCGCCCGAGCAACGTCGCCGAGTTCCGCCCCAGCCTTGGCTTGACCGCCATCGGCGGGACCGGCGCCGGCGACGGCGCGCAGGCGGGGGCACTCCCGGACGCCGTGTAGGGGTGGCGATCGGCTCGGCCGCCGCACGCGCAGCGTGAACGCCGCAGCGCTGGACGGCCAGAGCCCTTGACCACGCTTCGCGCAACCCACAGAAGCACTGTCGCACCCCACCGGTTCGCATTCGCCGCTTGCGGCGGCTGATCGCGGGCCGTTGGGCGAGGCGCTCGGGGGCGCACGGCGGCGTGCCCGCCGGTCAGCGCGCCGCGGATCAGACGGTGTCCGAAGAGATGGTGGGGTTGGCGGTATGGTGGGGTTGGCGGTGGCGACGTTGGTGGCGGGCGGGACATCGTGCACGCAGCACGCCCGCTGAACCGCCCGAATGTCGGGCTCGTGGGAGTCCATGTCGAGCGGCTCGACGAGGGAAGACGACGGCGTGCACCTCCCCGGCGGCGGCCCGGGCGGCCGATCTCGACGTCGCCGCCGAGCGGGCCCGAGAGGCGGGCCCGAGAGGCAGCTCTCCTCGTCCTGCCCCACCTCCTGCGCCGGCTGCCTTCCCGCTGTGGCCGTGGCGACCGGGTGGTAGCCCGCAGGCTTCTCGCGGTTGTACGGGCGAACGTGGATCGCCGCCGTCCGTTTCACGCCGAACCGAGGACGAGATCCACCTTGCGCGCGGCCTCGCGCATCGCGGTGGCGGCGGGCGCGCGGCCGTTGTAGACCGCGTCCAGCCCCGCGTCGATCTCCTTGTCGATCTCGTCGTACTTCGCCACGTACGGCATCGGGCGCGCCATCGCGGCGGCGGCGAGCAGGACGCGCTTGTCGAAGCCCTCGTCCAGCGCGACGAAGGCCGCCAGCGCGCTCTTCCGCGCGCTGACGATCTTGCCTTCGACGGAGACATAGCGCTGCATCTCGACGCCGGTGTAGTCCGAAAGCCACGCCCACGCCGCCTCCTCGTGGGGGGTGGCGCTCGAGACGACCAGGCTCGGTCCCTTGACCGTGCTGACCTGCGCCGATCTCCCCCTGGGCGGCACCGCGATGTCCCAATCGAACACCGGCGCGGCGCGCTGCACGCTGCTCAGGAAGCCGGGGTCGCCGATGTGGAACAGGTAGCGCCCGGATGTGAAGAGCGTTTGCGCGTTCAGGCCGGCCGTCTCCTGCGGCTGCGGCACAACCTGGTGCTTGACGCGGAGGTTGGCGATCCACTGAACCGCCTCCGTCGCGGGCGGCTCGCCGAGCAGGCACTTCTTCTCGTCCTTGCTTAGGATCTCGCCGCCGTTGCCGCGCACCGGCAACTCGTACGGTGGGAACGCGATCCCGAGCACACCCGGCTCGCGGCTCTTGACCGCGCGCGCGATCTCGAGCGCGTCCTCCCACGTCCAGGACGAGTCCGGCTCCCGCTGCCCGCCCTGCTGGATCAGCGCGCGGTTGTACACGGTGAACCACAGGCCCATCTGCAGTGGGATCGCATGCCACCTCCCGTTACGGATCGCGCGCAGCCGGGTGGCCTCGTAGAAGTCGTCCGGCCTGAAGGTCCTGGCGTCGCGCTTGACGTAGCCGGTGAGGTCCGCCAGCAGGCCGCGGGCGCGCAGCGGCTCGACGAACTGCGGGTTGAGTGCGGCCAGGTCTGGCGCGGTGCCGGCGGCGGCCATGCTCAGGAACATCTCGAGCATGCTGACGCCCGGCCCCCGCTTCACCTGCTCGACGGTGAGCTGCGGGTGCCTGTCCTTGAAGAGCGCACCCTGGTACTGGAACAGGACGTCCTGCGCGTTGCCCGCCGCGAACCAGTTGGCATACGTGAGCGTGGCAGGCGCGAGCAGGCCCGCCTTGGGCGCACCCGCCGGCTCGCCCGCATCGCACGAGGCGAACACGGCCGCTCCAGCGATCGCCGCCGAACCCAGCATCCCGCGGCGCGTCACCCGACCTTCTGCCATACGCACCTCCTCAGACCGACGCTAGCGCGCCCGCCTCAACGCGTGGCACAACGAGCGGCCCGGGGCAGCGGCGCGGTGGGACGTGGCGCGGCGGTGCAACTGCTTCGCGCAGCGCGACGGCCCGGGGGAGGCAACGGGGTGGACGGTGTGGAAAAGGGCGTTGCCCCGGCGCAGCGGGCGCGATACGCCGACGGTTCGCACGGGTCACGCGCGACGCGGTCTCACCGTGCAGCGGCGAGCACCGCCTATTTGGGCTGGATGGGCCAGCGGATCCCCTTGTACGGGTTCTCGCCGGGACCCGTCTCGATCAAGGCGTTGAGCCGCACCTCGAGGTCCTTGAGCGTGCCCTGGACGGACATCTCGCCCCGGATGATCTTGCCGATCTCGGCGTTGTAGAGCGCGGAGTCCTCGCTCGAGCGGTAGTGGTTCCAGTAGATGCCGTAGGGCTTCTTGTAGACGTCGGCGAAGACGGCGGGGTGCTGGTAGGGGTACTGCGACGGCACGCGGAAGAAGCGCGGCTGGTGCTTCTTCTTGGCAGGCACGAGGAACTGGTTCTCGGCGAGGAACCCCTGGAAGTCGTCCTGCATCAGGTACTTCATGAAGTCCCAGCACGCGTCGGGAGACTTGGTCTTGGCGTAGGCGCACACGGGGTGGCCGGCCGACCACGCCGCGCCGGGCTTGCCGCCCATGCTCGGGACGGGGAGCATGTCCCACTCGAAGGTGGTGCCGATGGAGTTCCACATGCGGCGCCAGTCGTTGACCGAGCGGTAGTGGATGCCGATCTTGCCGCTGGAGAAGAGGTTCCAGCCGTTGGACTGATCGATCGCGGGCTTGCCGGCCTGCAGGTTGGTGCGCGACGCGGCCATCTCCGGGGACGGGCCGACGATGTTGAACTTCTGGCGGTTCATCCAGTCGAGCGCCGTATCCAGTGCGGCGGCGTACTGCGGGAGCTGGAGATCGAACTTCATCACCGGGTCGTACTGGAGGTGCGAGACGCCGTGCGTCCAAACCAGCGGGCCGATGCCGTGGTAGTCGCCCATGCCCCACTGCATGCCGTACACGTCCTGGGACGGGTTGTTGATCTTGCGCGCCGCGTCGACCATCTGCTCGATGGTCCACTGCCCCTTGGACTTCTCCCACGGGTCGTCGACCCCGCGGGAGCGGAAGAGCGTCTTGTTGTAGAAGATGCCGAACGGCTCCAGCCAGTACGGCACGCTGTACGTCTTCTGGCGCCAGCGCTCGACGCCGAGGGGCGCCCAGTCGCGGTCGAGGGTGAGCTTGTCGCGCGTCAAGTACTTGCTCACCTCCAGGACCCATCCGCTGTCGTACATCTTGGGCAGGGTGCTGGTGTTGGCGTCCCAGAGGTCGGGGCCGGTATCCGAGGAGATCATCGTGATCAGCTTTTCCTGGTTGCCCAGGTTGCTCGGATCGACCTCGATCGTGACGTTGTTCTTCGCCTGGTACTCCTTCCAGGCAGGCGCGAACTGCTCCATCGCCACCGGACGCCAGCTCAAGTACGTGAGCTTCACGTGCGGCTTCGCGCCACCCCCGGGCGCGGCGGTGGATCCGCCGCCGCACGCGGCGAGCAGTGCGGCTG
>DASTZM010000481.1:0-2568 GCA_035764305.1 Chloroflexota bacterium
CCAGCACCAGCCCGGCGCCGATGCCCGTCCCCACGTTCACGTACACCAGGTGCCGGTGACCGCGACCGGCGCCGAATCGTGCCTCGCCGAGCGCTCCGGCGTTCGCGTCGTTCTCCAGCGTCACTGGACAACCGAGCGCCGCCGCCAGCTCGGCGCGCAGCGGGTACCCGTCCCACGCCGAAACGTGGTGCGAGCGAAGAATCTGCCCACGCGCGTAGTCGACCGGACCGCCAAACCCCACCCCCGCCGCGGCCGGCGCCGTCATGCCCAGCTCGTCACAGCAGCCCCGCAGCGCCATGACGACCGCCGCGGCGATCGCGGGTGCGCTTGCACCGGGAGCAGTGCGGAGGCGCCGGATAGCGCGCAGCCGGCCGCGGCTGTCGCCCACCGCGGCGGTCTGGTTCGTACCGCCGATGTCGACGGCGGCGTAAAGCGTCTCTGCCGCGTCAGGCAGCGAGTGACGCCTCGGCGAAGTGGCACGCCGCCCAGTGGCCGGGCAGCACCTCCCGGAACTCGGGCTCCTGCTCGCGGCAGATCGTATCCGCCAGCGGGCAGCGGGTGTGGAAGCGGCAGCCGGGTGGTGGGTTCACCGGCGACGGCACGTCGCCGGTCAGGATGATCCGCTCGCGCTTGCGCTCCACCACCGGGTCCGGGATCGGCACCGCCGACAGCAGCGCCTTCGAGTATGGGTGGAGCGGGTTCTTGTACAGCTCCAGGTGGTCTGCCAGCTCCACGATCTTGCCCAGGTACATCACCGCGATGCGGTCCGAGATGTGCCGGACCACCGAGAGGTCGTGGGCGATGAACAGGTAGGTCAGGCCGAACTCGTTCTGCAGCTCTTCCAGGAGGTTGATGATCTGTGCCTGGATCGAGACGTCGAGCGCCGAGATCGGTTCGTCGCACACGATAAAGGATGGGTTCACCGCCAGGGCGCGCGCGATGCCGATGCGCTGGCGCTGCCCACCCGAGAACTCGTGCGGGTAGCGGTTGGCGAAGTACGGGTTGAGCCCGACGACCGAGAGCAGCTCCTGCACGCGCTGCTGCTTCTCGCGCCCCTTCGCCAGTCCGTGGATCTCGAGCGGCTCGCCGATGATGCTGCCCACCGTCATGCGCGGGTTCAGCGAGGCGTACGGGTCCTGGAAGATCATCTGGACCTTCCGCCGCATGCGGCGCATCTGCTCGCCCTTCAGCCGCGCCAGGTCCTGTCCCTCGAAGAAAACCTGCCCCGCGGTCGGCTTGTACAGCTGGAGGATGGCGCGACCCGTCGTCGACTTGCCGCACCCCGATTCGCCCACCAGACCGAGCGTCTCGCCCCGCTTGATGGCGAAGGAGACGCCGTCCACCGCGCGCACGGCCCCCACCTTCCGTTGAAAGATGATCCCCTGCGTCAACGGGAAATGCATCACCAGATCGCGCACGTCCAACAGGACGTCTTCCGTGGTAGTGGCGGTCTTGGCGCTGGGCTGAGTCGCGACGGCCATGGCTGGTCTAACGTCCTTCGCCTTGCTGGGCGCCTATCGACCTTCGCCGCGCGGGAACCAGCAGGCGGCCTGGTGGCCGTTGGCCGCCACCTCCACCAGCGGCGGCATCTCGGCGCGGCACTTGTCGGCGGCGTAGATGCACCGCGGGTGAAACGGGCAGACGTCCGGCAGCTCGATCAGGTCCGGCGGCAGCCCGTCGATCGGCACCAGCCGCTCCTTGCGCGTCTCGTCCAGGCGCGGCACGCTGCGCAGCAGCCCCATCGTATACGGGTGCGACGGGTCGGCGTACAGGTCGTACACCGTCGAGCGCTCGGCGACCCGCCCGGCGTACATGACCATGATGTCGTCGCACATCCCCGCCACCACGCCCAGGTCGTGCGTGATCAGGATCGTCGCCGTGCCGAACTCCTTCGACAAGCTCTTGATCAGATCCAGGATCTGCGCCTGGATCGTGACGTCCAGCGCCGTCGTCGGCTCGTCCGCGATCAGCAGCTTTGGGTTGCAGGACAGCGCCATGGCGATCATCACGCGCTGGCGCATCCCGCCCGAGAACTGGTGCGGATAGTCGTCCACGCGCGCCTTGGCGGACGGGATCCCAACCAGGTCGAGCAGCTCGATCGACCGCTTGCGCGCCGCGCGACCGTCCATCCCTAGGTGGAGCTGCAGCGCTTCGCTGATCTGCCGGTTGATCGTCAAGACCGGGTTGAGCGACGTCATCGGGTCTTGGAAGATCATCGCGATCTTGTTCCCGCGCACGCGCCGGATCTGGTCGTCGCTCATCCGAATCACGTCCTGCCCCTCGAACACGATCTGGCCGTCGGTGATCCTGCCCGGTGGGTTGGGGATCAGTCGCATGATGGAGAGCGCCGTGACGCTCTTGCCGCAGCCCGACTCGCCCACGATGCCCAGCGTCTGCCCGGGGTAGAGATCGAACGAGACGCCGTCGACCGCTTTGACGATGCCGTCCGCGGTGTAGAAGCGCGTGCGCAGGTTGCGGACCGAGAGCAGCGGCTCGCCCCGAGTCGGAGTCGCGGGCCGTTCGAGCGTGGCGGTCTGTGACATCTAGGTCGCGATCAGCCGGCAATCA
>DASTZM010000482.1:0-2087 GCA_035764305.1 Chloroflexota bacterium
CCGGGCGGTGCCCGCGGGCCGAGAGCTGCGCGGCCGCCGGGAGAGCCGGGCGCGACGGTCAACCCGCCGTGGGGAGGGAGTGGGGTCTGCACGCGGAGCATGTCTCCAGCGTGCTTCCCGACGCTTACCGGTGCGTTACCCGACGCTTACCCGCCACAACCTCGCCACAAACCCGGAGAGATGACGCCCGCGTACGCCCGCCGTTCGCCGACATCGCTCCGGCTCTCGCCGGCTACACCGAGAGCGCCTGGTTTGGGGACGCGTGGGAGCGGCCCGGGCTGTCCAAGCGGGATCGCAGCCTGATCACCGTGGCGGCGCTCGTGGCGCGGTACCGCACGAACGAACTGCCGAGCCACTTGAAGAGGGCGCTGGACAACGGCGTCACGGGCGCCACGCGGGACGGGCTCGTCGAGCTCACGACCCACCTGGCGTTCTCCTCGGGCTGGCCCACGGCCGCCACGGCGCTGGGGATCGCGCGGCGCGTGTTCGAGGGGCAATGAGCGCCGCGTTCGACTAGAGTCGACCCGGCCTAGGCGCCCTTCGGTCTCCCGCCGCTGCCGCCCGCGCCACCTGCCGCCGCTCCCGCGGCGAGCCGGTACGCGTGGTAGCGCGCGAAGCTGAGACCGTCGCCGAGGCGTCCGCGCAGCAGGCCGGGCACCTTCAGCGTCAGGGCCATGAGCGCGATCGCCACGAAGAACGACACCAGTGACTGATCTCGGGTCAGGGGCGCCAGCTCGGCCAGCAGGAGCCCGCCCAGCTTCAGCGCCGCGACCTGCACGAGCTGGGTGAAGACCGTGCCCGAGAACGTGCTCGTCCACAGCCGGCACCAGCCCTGCGTCTGCGGCAGCACCCAGCACACCAGCGCCAGCGGCGCGAGCACGAGCAGGAGGTCGACCAGCGCCAGCCGCATCAGCATCTGGAGCAGCAGCAGCAGCGCCGTGATCAGGTAGATCAGCGCGAGCACGACGTTGACGAGCGCCTGCACGCCCGCCCCTCCGCTCTCCCAGGACGGGAGGCTCGCCTGCCCGAACGAGAGGCAGAGCGCGTTGTTGAGGTCGATCGCGAGCTTGCCCCACCACAGGCTGGTGTTGGCCAGCAGGGCCGCGATGGCGATGCGGGGCAAGAGCTCCATGGCGGCGTGGTACGGCGCCCCCAGGTGCTCGCGCGCCATCAGGTTGAACCCGCCCCACACGGCCACGGCGGCGAGCGCCGCGTTGGCGATGCCGCGCACGATGGCCCCCAGCCCGCGCACCGTCGGGCTGTCGTAGGAGACGGCGGGCGGCGTCTGCGTGATGAAGTTGAGGGAGCTTGAGAGCACTCCGTCGACCATGCGGCGGGTCGTCTCGGCGAAGCCCTGGAGGAGAGACGTCAGCGCTGTGGTCAACGACGTCCCCGCCGCCTCTGCAAGGTCAAAAGCCAGCCCCTTCCGAAAGTCGAGCCAGCCCCCCTCGGGTTCCCCCCCGTCGCGCCCGCCCCCCGCGTCGGCCGGCGCTAGAGCGGTGGCCGCGGGAGTCGCCGCCGGCGGTGCTTCCTGGGCCAGCGCCGCACGAGGATGCCAGGACACCGCGAGCACCACGAGCACGGCGAGTGCGACCGCCACCCGGCGGGCGGCCGTCGCGCGCACGGCACGCACGGCACGCACGGCACGCACGGCACGCACGGCGGACATGGGCAACCTCCTTGCTGGTGATCGGTGCGCCGACAGGGACGGTATGGTCCGTGTCGGCCCATCGGCTCCTTCCAGCTTGCAGGCGGGCGCTTACCGGTGTGTTACCGGCGGCATACCCGCCGCTTACCCGTGCTCAGCCGCCGCGCCGGCACCCGAATCGACCGAGCCGCCGGCGCGACCGGGTCCCCATGGCTGGCGCCGCGCGCTAGAGACTCGTCGCCTCCATCAGTCTGCGCGCGTTCTGGCGGCCAAGGTGCACGTAGAGCTGCGTCGTGTTCAGGCTGGCGTGGCCGAGCCACCGCTGCAGCTGGAAGGGGCTGACGCCCTGCTCCGCCTTGTGCGTGGCGAACGTGTGGCGCAGGCTGTGCGGCGTCGCCCGCCGCGTCATGCCCGCGGCGGCGCGGTACCGGGCCACGAG
>DASTZM010000483.1:0-6622 GCA_035764305.1 Chloroflexota bacterium
TGTGGGGATCGCCACCGGCTTGTCCTTGGTCTTGCCCTGAAGCGGGTCGATGAACACCGCGCGGAAGCTCTTGGGGATGCCATCGGTGGGGAGGATTGCCTCGAGTGTGTCCACGCGCGAGGAGCCCCACCGCTTCAGCGACGTCACACGCTTCTGCGACTCGGGGCCGACGAGGTATCTGATCAGCTGCCAGCCGGCCTCCGCCGACGGGGCGCCCTTGACCAGGCACTGGCCCGACCCGGTGGCGCACGGAAACGCACCGGCCTTGCCGCGGGGGAGCGGCACCACGTCGTAGCGAAAGGTGACCTTCTCTTCCTTCAGATTGAAGACCTGCTGGGCGAACTGGATGCCCATGGCGACCTGGCCGCGGCGGAACGGGTCCCCACCACCGGTCAGCTCGCCGGGCAGGGGCGTGAACCGGTGCTTGTTGCGCCAGTCCGCGACGAACTGAATCGCCTCGACGGTGGCTGCCGCGTCGACCGTCGACGCGGTCCACGTCGGCGTGTACCACTCGCCGCCGAATGCGCGGGTGATCGAGTAGCTTGGCGAGTCGTTAATGTTCAGTGGGAAGTCGTGCATCCCAAAGGCTGGCGACCCCGTAGCAGGGGAGCGGTTGGTCAGTTTCTTCCCCGCGTCGACGAAGTCGTCCCACGTCCACGTCTCGGTTGGGTACTTGACTCCGGCCTTATCGAACAGGTCCAGGTTGTAGAAGAGCGCGCGGAGGGCGTTGTCCTTGGGCAGGCCGAATTGCTGCTTCTTCCAGGCGAACTCGTCAATCTCGCCGGGGATGAAATCCTCGCGCTTGACGCGGTCGCGCGCCATGAGGTTGTCCAGCGGCGCGAGCAGGCCGCGCGAGGCGAGGTCGACGCAGAAGGCGTACTGGGCCTGGCAGACGTTGGGTGGGGTGCCACCGGCCGCGAGCGTGATCAGCTTTTCGGAGATGGCGTCCAGGTTGCCGACGTTGATCACGTCCAGGGAGTACTGTGGGTTCAGCTTGACGAACTCGGCGACGTTGAGGTCGTACTGCTCGGTCTCGGCACCTGCGCCATACCAGGCCAGCCAGGTGATCTTTGCCGGGGCTTTCGCGGCCGTCGCCGCCGCCGCGGCGCTGCCCGCGGTCTGCGATCCGGCATCGGCGCCGCACGCCGCGAGCGCCGCCGCCCCCGCGAACGCTGCCGACCCACCCAGTACCGCTCTGCGACTCACCATCGGATCCCTCCTCTGACAGTGACTGTGTGTTGCGCGAACGCCCTGCTGGCGCCCTGGTGGCGCCCGCGTTACACGTCCTCGCGGACCTGCACGGTCTCGTCAAGCGGCAGGCCAGCGGCCTCATAGTGTCGACGGCGGCCCGCCTTGTCACCGTTGGCGACCTTCCAGGCCCATTTGGCGACGTCGCGCGCGCGCTCGATGGGGACGCAGATCGCGCCGTCGCCGTCGGCGACGATCAGGTCGCCGGGACGGATGTACACGCCGCCGCACGTCACGGGGACGTTCAGACTATCCATCTCCAGTCGACCGGGCCGGATACCACGGCTGATCTTCTTGGAGTAGACAGGCACGCGCTGCTTGATCAGCTCATCGGTATCGCGGGCACCGCCATTGGTGACGACGCCCACCGCTCCAGCGTTGATCCAGCCCTGCGCGTTGTTGGAGCCAATGAAGCCGGTGTCTGGCACGCCCTGCGCGTCGATGACGATCACATCGCCTTTGCGGATCTCCGAGTTGATGGGACCGCGGGCGTAGGTGCGGTACCAGTGCGAGACATGCTGGTCGATCTCCTCCGGAGAGTCGGTCGGCATGCGACGCATTGTGGGAACAAATCGCACCGTGCGGGCGAAGCCGTAGATGCGGTGCGCAAACGCGTCGGTGTCGCGCCAGAGGGGGCGAATCTCCCAGTCGAGCAACCCGACGTCCTGGAGGCCGCATCGGTCCAGACCGTCGCAGACGTCGGTGACGCGAAGGCCGCGATAGAGCTCAAGCAGTTCCTGGCGCTCGGCGTCGGAGAGGTCGGTCTGTTGCTTTGTCGCGGGTGCGCTGGCGGCTTGGGTCACGCGTTGGCTCCTCCCTGGCAGTTTCGGGGAGGTACTACCACGGAGACGCCCGTCTGGCAAGCGCCAGGCGGGCAGCTAGCGGCGCCCTACCGGCGGGACAACGAGCACAGGGGTCTCGGCGGCCGCGACGACCCCCGACGTCACGCTGCCGAGCACCAGGCGCGTGAAGCCACCGCGGCCGTGAGTTGCCAGCGCGATGGCATATGCGCCGTTGCGCGCCGCGTGGGCGATGATCGCCGCGGGGACACGCCGCTCGTTCGCGGCCAGCACGGCCGTCCGCACGAACGGTAGGTGCGGCGCCGCGTCGAGCAGCGCGTCGGCCCACCGGGACAGGTCGTCTTCGACATGCGGTCGCGTCACTGCAGTGGAGTGAGAGGGACCTTCCCCCGAACCATGGTTGGGCACTACGCGCAGCAGCTCGACGCCGGCGCCAGTGGCGGTCGCCAGTTGGGCGGCCGGCAGCACGGCCGATGCCGCGGTCTCGCTCCCGTCCAGTGCGACCAGGACACAGGCCGGACCAGCGTCCGGACTCCCGCACGGCGGGTCGGCGCCGTGGCACCGGGCTGCGTCGGGGACCAGGAGCACCGGCACGTCGCTGCTGCGAACTACCCTGTCCGCCACACTGCCGAAGACAGCCCGGCGCAGGCCGGTCCGCCCGTGGGTGGTCATCACGACCAGGTCGACGTCGTGCGTGTGGCGGATCGCGGTCAGGATGGCGCGCGCCGCGTCGCGAGGCTCGCCGTCTACGGGCGTGACGAGCAGCTCGTCGACGTGGAGTCCACGGGCACGGCCGCGCTGCGCGCCGCGCTCGAGCATCGCCGTCGCGTCGGTCTTGGCGATCTCGAGTGCGGTCCGCGGATCGACGCCGGGCACGGTCGCCGGCGCCACCGCGTGCACGAGCAGGATGGCCGCTCCCGACCCCTCTGCGAGCTCGACCGCGATCTCAAGCGCGCCGGCTGCACGGGTCGACCCGTCGAGCGGTACCAGCAGCCGGCGGTAGCCGACCGGTGTGCGCTCGTCGTCGTCCCAGGGCAGCTCCGACCGGGGCCTTGTGATGGGCTCGAGCTCTCTGACCGCCACACTCATGCTCCTAGGGTTGATGCGGGCCAGGTGCCCTGGCGCAAGTGTGGGCCCGCGTGCGCGCCGCACCATCAGGGAAACCCCCGATTTCGGCCCGCCCGAACCGGGACTTGTCCCGGCGTGAAATGCGTGACAGACCAAGATCAGGGAAATCCCCCGAGGCAGCGATGGGACGACTCCCCGACACTCTGGCGAGGAGGACACACGAGATGGCTTTCAACGCACTGCTCAACACTCAGGACATCCAGGAGCCGCCCATCTCACGCTTCCTGTTCGGAAGCACGAAGATGGCGCTGCTCTGGCTGCCCATCCGCCTCTGGGTCGGGTACGAGTGGTTCGAGGCCGGCATGCACAAGGCGACCGACCCGAAGTGGACGCAGACCGGCGAAGCCCTGAAGGGCTTCTGGGTCAATGCCTCCAAGATCCCCGAAGCCCCCGCCAAGGCGGCGATCACGTTCGACTGGTACCGCAGCTTCCTGCAATTCCTGATCGATCAGCAGGCCTACACCTGGTTCGCCAAGCTAATCGCTTACGGCGAGCTGCTCGTCGGGATCGGGCTGGTGATCGGGTTCCTGACCGGCATCGCGGCGTTCTTCGGCGCCACCATGAACTTCAACTTCATGATGGCCGGCTCCGCCAGCACGAACCCGCTGCTCTTCACGGCGGCGATCGGACTCGTCCTTGCCTGGAAGGTGGCCGGGTACTACGGCGCCGACGCGGTCCTGCTCCGGAACCTCGGGACACCGTGGCAGCTCGGTGCGCTCTTCAGGAGGGAAGAGGCCGAGCCGAGGGAAACGATCCGGGCGGCGGTCCCCGTCGCGGGGTAGCAGCCGATGCGTTGAGCGGCGGCTAGCCCGCGAACAACGCCATACCCGGATCGTCAAAGAGGCCGGCGCGCAAGCGCCGGCCTCTTTCTTTTCGCGCCTCCCGAGATCAGGGGATAACCCTGAGGCGTGCAGTCAGCGTTTGGCCGAGACTGGTGGTGGAGGACAACACCCATGGCACTCAACGCAGTCGTAAACCCCCGGGAGATCAAGGACCCGCCGGTTGCCCAGTTCTTGTTCGGCAGCACCAGGATGGCCATCGTCTGGCTGGCCGTGCGGCTGTTCGTCGGCTACCAGTGGATCAACAGCGGGTGGGGCAAGTTCAACAACCCCAAGTGGACAGAGACGGGTGAGGCGCTCCAGGGCTTCTGGGTCAGCGCGACGAAGATCCCGGAGGCGCCGGCGAAGGCCGCGATCACGTTCGACTGGTACCGCAGCTTCCTGCAGTACCTTCTCGAGGCCCAGGCGTACACCTGGTTCTCGAAGCTGATCGTGGCCGGCGAGCTGCTCGTCGGCATCGCGCTCATCCTGGGCGTGTTCACCGGGATCGCCGCCTTCTTCGGCGGGCTGATGAACTTCAACTTCATGCTGGCCGGCTCGGCGTCGAGCAACCCGCTGCTCTTCGCGATGGCGATCGGACTGATGCTGGCCTGGAAAGTCGCGGGGCACTACGGGCTGGACGCGATCGTGCTGCGTAGCCTCGGCACCCCCTGGCAGCTCGGTCCGCTCGTGAAGAAAGTGGTTCCTTTGGGGATCCCGCCCGTGGCACCAGCGCGGCCGGCCATCGCCTAAGACACCCTTCTCATCCTTACTTCCCCCACCGGGCCGTCGCGAGAGCGCCGGCCCGGTGGCGTTTCACTGGGGGCTCGGGAGCCATCGCCTCACGCTGGCGCCCCCAGCCGGACTGCGTCACGCAGCTGGCCGCTCATTCCCGCCAGCGCGCGGCGGCGCGCTGGGCTCGAGACCAGCAGCGCGACCGCCCCCACGACGTACAGCACCGCGAAGCCCAGGCGCACTTCGGTGCCCGGGAAGACGAGCTGCACCAGGAAGGTGGCGAGCAGGAAGACCGCCTCGCGCACCGAGAGGTCGAAATTGGCGATCAGGACAAGCGCGAAGAGCGACTGCGCGCTGGTGAGAAACAGCTCCTCGGTCTGACGGGCATCGAGCGGTAGGTCGGCGGGGGCGCCCAGCGCCAGGCTGTACGCGGCGCCCAGCGTGCCGATCAGCAGCGTCCACTGGTTCACCTTGGACGCCACCAGCGTGCGCAGCCCGGCGCCGGCCAGCCCGCGCCACGCGAAGAGCAGCGCCACGACGAACTCGGGCGACTCGCTGGCCAGCGGTGCCAGCCACTGCACCAGCAGGAACTCGTCGACACCCAGCGACGCCCCGCTCTGGACCAACCCCTCGGCGAACGGCTCAGCGCTGGCGAAAATCACGCCGGCGGCGAACACAAATAGTGCAGCGACGACGAGCCGGCGTGTGCCTTTGCGCAGTCCGCCGATCAGCGCCGCGGGACCCACCAGGTGCGGCTCCTCTGCCGGGGCGCGTGCGGTTGCCCACGCGTACACGGCGAACAGCGAGACCAGCACGACGGTGTCCAGCGGACCGATCCCGCCCTTGAGCGGGATCAGGAGCGAGTACACCGTCGCCGCGCCGAGTGCCGCAAGCTCCACCACTTGCCCCGGATTGAGCACGATCGCGGTGCCCTCGTCCGTCAGGCGTACGGCGGGATCGGCGGCCAGCTCCGGGTGCCCGCGGCTGCGCCGCCGGGCACGGAACCACGCCACGATCACGACCGCGCTCCAGCCAAGCCCAATCAGCAGGCGGTTTCCGCCTGTCATGTTCGCCACGGCGTACGGGGCCTGCGTCGGGTCCGCCGCCGCGCGCCAGGCGAAGACCACGTCCACGGCGTACTCCGGCAGCACCGCGATGAGCGACAACAACGAGAGGGCGAGCGCCTGCGAGACGTCGAGCTGAAACGCCTCGGCGGCCCACGAAAGGATGAACGCCGCCGAAAGGATCGCCAGCCCGCTCAGCGCCGCGACCAGCGCGGCCGGAGCGGCGTGGAGATCGGCGACGACGCGGAATATCAACCAGGGAAGCGCACCGGCGACCGCGAGACCGATCGCCTTCACGCCTTCTCTCCTTGGTCGCCCTTGTTTCCCGGGGCATCTTGTTCTTCCTGGCCGCGCGCACCGAAAGCCGTCGCGGCCGTCGCCGCTCCGACCGCCGCGCCGAGCACGCCGCCCAGTACTACCCCCACTGGATCCTCGGTCGCCAGGCCGCCCGTTACTCCCGCGGCGGCTCCAATCATCAGCCCCGCGAACTCGCGGTTCCCTCTCCTGACGCGTCGAGCCTGCGCCCTGCTGGTCTCTGAGGGGGAGCTCGCGCGCGTGCCGCGGCGCGTCGCCGCCTGCGGTGTTGTACGTGCCATGGGGCACGACTCCTTTCCGGCCGCCGCGAACAATCCGGGCCGAGCCGGAGTCCAAGCCAACCACTGGACCACCCGTGCGGCCCCGCGGCGAGCGCTGTCCGGCTCGACGCAGGTCTTGCGGCCCGCTGGATGCGGGCGGAGGGCCGGAGCGCGCTCAGCGGCGCGCTCGTGTTGACGACCCTTCCGACGGCGCGGCGGCCAGGCCGACGCCCACTACTCCCCTACGTGCTTAC
>DASTZM010000484.1:0-10122 GCA_035764305.1 Chloroflexota bacterium
CGACCCATCCGGCGCCTTCCTCTACGCCGCCAACCAGAGCTCCAACACCATCGTCCCCTTCCGCGTCGACCCAGCCTCGGGCCACCTCACCCCCACCGGCCACACCACCGAAGTCCCCGCACCAGTCTGCGTGCTCTTCGCCCCCTAGCTCACTACCTAGCTCGCCCCCTCGTGCCAGCTCATCTGCTCCCCCCGCACGATCCGCGCCCGCCGCTCATACGCCCCCGGCCACTCCACCGGAAGGTCCCCCTTCTCCACCATCAGCATCAACGGGTTCAGCTTCGTCTTCAGCGGTAGCTCTACCCGCTGCTTCTTCCGCGCCGACTCGAACAGCGCCATCATGACCTCCGTCACCTTGCGCCCGTTCTGGTAGCCGCTGATCGGCTGCTCCACCTTCCCCTCCACCCAGTCGATCGCCTCCTGACACTGGTGCGACCAGCAGTCATGCCACGGCGCCTCCACCGTGTTCCACCCACCCGACGTGCCGTTTAGGTAGCGCACCACGCCAAACTCCACGTTGTAGCCCGCTGACGGCCCCTCGGGCTGGTACATCCCCCCATCGGTGGGGATCTCGCCGCGCGGTGGGCGCCCCGTCGTCAGCTCCATCACACCGTCGGTCCCGATCACCCGCGCCCCTTGCCCCATCCGCACGCGCCGGTCGCCGATCCGGCCCGGGATCGGCAGGTTGCCCATGATCAGGATCGTCGCGCCGTTGTCGCACCCCGCCACACCCAGGCACGAGTCCTCCGCCGGCAGCCCCCGCTCCAGCTGATCCGTCGTGCGCTCCACCGCCCCCTGTACCCAGGTCACCTGCGGCTCGTCCATCAGGAACAGCGCCAATCGGATGTTGTGGGAGTTGGTGTTCAGGATGTTGCCGCCGTCGTCGATCTGCACCTGGATCACCCTGCCGATCGCCCCTTCGCGGATCAAGTCACGCGCCTTGAGCCACGTCGCGTGGTGGGGGCGCTGGAAGGCGATCAGCAGCTTCACGCCGTTCCGCTCGCACGCCGTGATCATGTCGTCCGCCTCGCCCAGCGAGAGCGCCATCGGCTTCTGGCACAGGATCGCCTTCGGCCTTCGCGCCGCCGCCGCGATCGTCATCTCCGCGTGCTGGCGATGCCACGAGCACACGTCGACGAAGTCCGGACGCTCCTTATCCAGCATCTCGCGGTAGTCGCCGTAGCGGTGCTCCTGCGCCACGCCGAAGAAGTCGCCAAACTCCCGCCGCGCGTCGGGGTGCGTGTCCGCGATGGCGCCGATCTCCACCGGCCGTCCCGGCACACCCGACCCTTCTCGGCCCGGCATGCCCATCCATCCCCGCGCGTGCACCCGCCCGATCGTCCCGCACGCGATGATCGCCGTTCGGTACTTCGCCACGACCTTCTCCTCCACAGGGCGGCCAGTCTACCGGCCTGCAGCCGCCCCGATACCATCCGTCGCTTGGAACCCACGTATCCCGCGTGGGGGCGTAAGGCCCACCGCCACCTGCTCAAGGCCGACTCCCCCATGGCCGCCCTCGCCCGGCGCCAGGGCATCGTCATCCGCCCCACCTCCACCGACTACTTCGCCCGGCTCGTCCGCGCCATTGCCGGTCAGCAGATCTCGACCAAGGCGGCGCAGTCCATCTACGACCGCTTCGCCACCCTCGCCGGCCACCGGCCCACACCCCGCCGCGTCATGAAGCTCACCGACGAGCAGATCCGCGGCGCGGGGTTCTCCGGCGCCAAGCTCGCCTCGGTGCGCGACCTGGCCCAGCGCGCTCTCGACGGCCGGCTCGACCTACCCCACCTCGAGCAGCTGCCCGACGAGGAGATCATCACCCAGCTCGTCGCCGTGCGCGGCATCGGCCGCTGGACCGCCGAGATGTTCCTCATGTTCTCGCTCGGCCGGCCCGACGTGCTCGCCGCCGACGATCTCGGCGTGCAGGTTGCCATTCAGCGCCTGTACGCGCTGGACGCGCGCCCCACGCCCAAGCACGTTCAACACATCGCCGCCGAAGGCGGCTGGCACCCCTACGCGACCGCGGCGTGCCTGCAGCTCTGGGAGAGCCTCAAGAACAACCCGCAGCTGTAGGCCGCCCCGCTACGCCGCGACAGTCGCGGCGGCCAGGAGCGGCACCGGTTGTGTTGCTGGGGCAGGGAGCTGCACCACGAAGCGCGTGCCGCCGTCCCGCGGACACTCGACGCTCACTCTCCCACCGTGCAGCTCCACGATCTGGCGTGTGATGTACAGCCCCAGCCCCAACCCACCCGCCTTCGACTCCGGTCCGATCTGATAGAAGCGCTCGAAGATCCGGTCGCGGAACTGCTCCGGGATCCCGACACCAAAGTCGCGCACCGCCAGCGTCACGCTCCCACCAGAACGCGCGGGGCCCTCCACCTCCAGTTCGATCCGGTCGCCGCTCCCCGCGTGCCGCGCCGCGTTATTGACCAGGTTGGTGATCACCTGCTCCACGCGCAGCCGGTCCGCCTCCAGCCACACCGGCCCGGCCGCGCGGACCGACAGTGCGAAGCCAGGCACCAGCGGCTGCAAGGTGGTCGCCATGTCGCGCGCCATCTCCGCCAGGTCGAACACCCGCTTCTCCAGCGCCAGGTTGCGCGCCTGCAGCCGACTCAGATCGAGCAGCTGGTCGATCAGCTCGCACAGCTTCGCCGACTGCCGGTCGATCGTCCGCAGCGACCGCGCCAGCTTCACGGGGTCTACCTTGCCGTCCCGCTCCGCCTGGCCGACCAGCAGCTGCGCGTAGCCGCGCAGCGACGTCAGCGGCGTGCGCAGCTCGTGCGCCGCCACGCCCAGGAACTCGTCCCGCAGGCTGATCGCCGCCTCGGCCTGCGCCGTGCGCCGCATCGACGCGTAGGTCAGCGCCGCGGGCAGCGCCATCGCCAGCGGCACCCACGAACTCTGCTCTGCAATGTGCGCCGTCAGCGCCCCCAGCGTCAGAAGCCCCGCCGAATGCAGCGCGTTCCAGCGCCGCCCCTGACGCCACACCTCCAGCGGGCTCTTCCCGCCGTGCAGTGCCACTATCACCGCCACCGCCGCCGAGTTGAACAGGTACAGCCCAGCCCCCGCCGCCAGCACCCCCATCAGCGTCGCCAGGTTCACACCCAGCGGCTCGGCCTGCACACCCGAGAGCGCTGTCTCCGCCGTCCAGCGCATCCCGCCCGCCAGCGCCGTGGCCAGGACGAACTGCGCCGTGTTGAACACCACGCTGCTCGTGCCCCGCAGCCGGCGCCCCTGCGCGTCGCGCCGCACCAGGTAGGACCCCTGCCCAATCGCCTCTGCGCTCCCCGCCAGCACCACCGCCAGCGGCGTCCCCGCCAGCAGCAGGATGGCCAGGTGCACCACCTGCGAGAGGTCGTACTTCCGCTTCGGGCCGATAGCCAGCGGGAAGTGCTGCGCCAGCACCGAGAGCACCACCAGCTGAAGCAGCACCAGCACCATGCCCGGCCGCTCCACCGTGCCGCGCAGGTCCGGCGCGCCCGCCGTCGGCAGCCACGCCAGCGCGGCGCCGTACGCGATCCCCGCAGCCGCGCATATCCCATACAGGTACGCGCGCGCCCGCGACGGAATCTTCATGCTCCTCTCTGCTGCGCGTCCGGCCCCGGGCGCGGCGCTACGCCACGTCCAGCTTGAAATGGTGGCGCATCGGAGCGCCGCTCAAGCCCTCCGCCGCCGACAACAGCCGGCCCGTGCGCGCCGGCCCGGTCCAGACCTCGCTCCGCACGTTCTGATGCCCGTCCGGCGCCACCGGGTCCTTCACCGTCACGTCCATCGCCACCCGCGTCGCGTCGCCCGATTCGGCCGGCTTCACCTCATAGGTGATCGCGGGTGCAAGCAGGTTGGCCAGCAGCAGCGGCGGGCCCGACGTCACCACGTACACCACCGCCAGGTTGCCCCCCGGCGTCAAGATCGCCACCGGCGGATCGATGTCACACCACGTCTCCCCCGCCGCCGCGATCCCGCTTACTCCCAGAGCGCCGGTCGCACCCAGCACCGCTGCCACCAGTGCGCTCCGCCGACGCAGTCCAGACGGTCTCACAGTCTCACTCCGGGGTCCCCACGTACCTCTACGCTGAGGCCTTCCCCAAAGGGACGCCCTTGAGTCAGACTACGATACGTTCCTGAGCGAGTCTGTCAAAAACCTCACTCAAACTCGTACAAATCAGTTACGAACGTGTTAATCCTTCCGCCTACCAGGTAATCAGGCCGCCTGCCTCCAGGCCGAAAGCCAGCGTCTGCGCGCCTGCCCGCTCGAGCGCCCGCCGCACCTCGTAATCGCGACCCTCCGCCGCCAGATAGAGAAGGCAGCCGCCCCCGCCCGCCCCCAGCGCCTTGCCGCCCAGCGCGCCGTGCCCCAACGCCAGGTCGTGCAGCCGGTCGATCTCCGCGCTCGTCACCGACTCGTGCAGCGCACGCTGGCAGCGCCAGTTCTCCTCCAGCGCCGGCCCCAACGCATCCAGGTCCCCCAGCAGCAGGCACCGCTTCACGTCCCCCGCCAGCCGCCGCAGCGTGCGCAGCGCGTCCACCGTGCGCGGCGTCCCCGCTTCGTACGCCCCCATTACGTTGGAGACGATGTCCCCCGAGACCCGGCTCACTCCCGTGTACACCAGCACCAGCCGCCGCTCCAGCGTCGCCACCGTCGACGCTGCCAGCGGGAGACGGCTCACGTGGACGAGCGGGTCGTGGAAGTCCATGTAGCTCGCGCCGCCGTGCGCCGCCGCATACTGGTCCTGCGTCCCACCCGCCACCTTTAGGTACGCCCGCTCGGCGCGGATCGCCCGCAGCGCCGCCTCGTGCGCCGCTAGCGGCTCCCCCAGCGCTGCCGAGATCGCCCCCGCCAGCGCCACCCCCACCGACGCCGACGAACCCGTCCCCGACCCCGGCGGCGCGTCGGTCCGCGCCGCCAGCTCGATCCCTACCGCGCGACCCACCTCCAGCCCGTGCTCCGCCGCCACCAGCAGCGACGCCCGGAACAGCTCCAGCGGCCCGCCCGCCGGCAGCTCCTCCAGCGTCTCCGCCTCCGCCGACGCGTCGAAGTCATCTGAGCGCAGTCTGATGCCCGCGTCCATACGCCGCGCCGTCACGTGGCAGTAGCGGTTGACCGCCACGTTCACCACCGCCCCGCCCTCCTGCGCCGAGAACGGCGGCACGTCCGTCCACCCGCCCGCCAGGTCCAGTCGAATCGGCGCCCGCGCGTGGACGATCACGGCGCGCAGGATACAGAGGCCCGCGTGCTGCCCACCCGCGTACACTGCCCCGCCGTATGCCCTCCATATGACCGAAGAGCCGCGGCTGCGCGCCATGGAGCGCGCCGATTGGGCCGAAGTCGCCGACCTGATCTACGTCTCCACCAACTACTGGTACCGCGCCAGCGGCAAACCCGCCATCTTCGCCGGCGGCCCCTCCGCCACCGAGCTGTTCTGCAAGGTCTACGAGGACCTCGATCCCGGCTACTGCGTCGTCGCCGAGAGCCCGCGCACCCGCCGTCTGATGGGCTCCTGCTTCTTCCACCCGCGTGAGACCCACGTCAGCCTCGGCATCATGAACGTCCACCCCAACTACTTCGGCGCCGGCGTCGCCCGCCGCCTGCTCCGCCACGTGACCGACTACGCCGACGCGCAGGGCAAGCCGGTCCGCCTCGTCTCCAGCGCCATGAACCTCGACTCGTTCTCGCTCTACACCCGCGCCGGCTTCGTCCCCCGCCAGGCCTATCAGGACGTCATGCTCGCCGTCCCGACGGGCGGTCTCGCCGCCGATGGCCTGGACGCGTCACTCGCCTCCCGCGTCCGTCCCGCCCGCGCCGAAGACGTCGAAGCCATCGCCGACCTCGAGCTCGACGTGAGCGGCATCTCGCGTCGCAAGGACTACCGCTACTTCATCCAGAACGACGACGCCATCTGGCACGTCTCCGTCTTAGAAGGCGAGCACCGCCGCCTGGACGGCTTCCTCGCCTCCGTGAACCACCCGGGCAGCAACATGGTTGGACCGGGAGTCGCGCGCACGCCGGAAGGCGCCGCCGCGCTGCTGCGCGCCGAGCTCGACCAGCACCGCGGCCGCAGCCCGGTCTTCCTCGTCCCCGTCGACTCCCCCGACCTTGTCCAGCAGGTCTACGCCTGGGGCGGCCGCAACGTCGAGCTGCACTTCGCTCAGGTGCGAGGTCAGGCGCAACCCTTCCGTGGAATCAGCCTGCCCACCTTCATGCCCGAGACAGGCTAGCCACCTTCCCATCCCACAAATCCCACGCCAGCGACTCCGCGTCCACACTCACGCCGTAGCGCCCGAAGTACTTGCACACGTTCGTCACGTCCCGCCGCAGGAAGTCGAACGCGTGCGGGTTGTCGTACGCGTCCACCGACTGCGGGAAGTCGATCGCCACGATCCGCGGGTCATCCCACAGCAGGTTGTAGGACGACAGGTCCGCGTGCACGTAGCCGCACTCCAGCCACAGCGCGACGTTCGCGATCACGCGCTCGAACAGTGCCCGTGCGCGCTCGCGCGGCAGCTGCGCCTGCTGCAGCGCCGGCGCCGGCTCGCGCTCGTCGCCCACGTACTCCATCAGCAGCGCGTGCCCTGCCTGCGCCAGCGGGCGCGGCACGTCCGCCCCCGCGTCGTGCAGCCGCTTCAGCGTCTCGAACTCGTGCTTCGCCCAGAACGTGTCCTGCACGTCCCGCCCCGTGCGCGTCCGGTTCTCGTACGCCCTGCGCAGACGCGCGTCCTGGATGTGACGCCCCTCCTGGTAGCGCGCGTCCCACTTGAACGTGCGTATCTTCATCTTTGACTCGAAGGCCTGGCGCAGCTCGGCCTCCTCGTACGCACTCTGTGGGTTCCGCTTGTGCTTGATCCCCACCGGGCGATACACCTTCGCCGCGATCAGCCCGTACCCCCTCTCCGGGTTCGCCTCGCAGCAGTACACCGTCGCCTCCTTGCCGCTCTTCACGAGCATGCGGACGTCGCGGATCCAGCCATCGCTGAAGAACGCGGCCAGCGCCGGATAGAAGACGTGCCCCGGCGCGCGCTCCTCACTGCGCGCCGCGCGCTTCTCTTTGGTCTTGTCGGTCAGCCACCACGGCAGCCCCTCCAGGGGCGTCTCGGGCAGCCCTTTCGGATCGTCTAGCTCACGTGCAGGGTCGAGCGACTCGACCACAACCGCATCTGAATCGGACATGGGTGCTCCTGGACATGCGGAAACAGCTCAACCGCAATGGGGGAGAGGAGCGCCCGGAGCGCTGGCTAGCTAGCGAATGCGTTAGCCGCGCGGGAAGCGCACCTCATTCCGCCCAGAAACCGACTCGTTCATCCCCACGGTGCGCCTCCTTTCTGACCTTGTGCCCCCAGTCTAGCGCATCCCGCGCGGCGGTACCATCCGCCGCCATGACAACCACCACCTCCGAGAAGCTCGGCGTCGGCATCGTCGGTCTCGGCCGCGTCTCGCGCGGCCACGGCAACGCGCTCAAGAACGCCAGGGGCGCCAGGCTCGTCGTCGCCTGCGACATCGACGAGTCGCGCGTCGCCCGCTTCACCGACGACCACGGCTGCGAGGGCGAGACCGACTTCGACGTCATGCTCCAGCGCCCCGACGTCCAGGTCGTCGACATCCTCCTCCCCCATGGCCTCCACGAGGAGGCCACCGTCAAGGCCGCGAAGGCCGGCAAGCACATCATGGTCGAAAAGCCCATGGCCATGGACGTCGCCGCCGCCGACCGCATGATCGCCGCCGCCAAAGACGCCGGCGTCCATCTCTTCATCGCCCACACCGAGCGATTCATCGAGGCCACCCGTGTCGCCCGGGGCATCATCGAGAGCGGCCAGATCGGTACCCCCGTCATGGCCACCGACGTCTGGTTCCAGCCCTTCCGGCGCGAGACGCGCCAGCCCTGGATGCTCGACCGCTCGCGCGGCGGCGGGTTCCTCCAGATGGCCGGCTCCCACATGATCGATCGCCTCGTCTACCTCGTCGGCAGCAACGTCAAGAACGTGCGCGCCTCCGTCAAGACCAGTTTCCACCCCGACATCAAGTGCGACGACGCCGTCCTCGCCTTCCTCGAGATGGAGAACGGCGTGCCGTGCACCTTCGCCACCACCAGCTACAAAGACACCGAGAACGCCGGCGTCGAGGCCCACGCCACCGAGATCCACTGCACCGACGGCATGGTCAAGGTCGACAAGCGTTCGCGCGTCTACGTCAGCAAGGGCGGCCAGTGGGAAGAGGTCCCCGTCGGCCGCGACAACGCCGTGCTGCGCGAGTGGGATCGCTTCGCCGAGACCATCGCCGCCGGCCAGGAGCCACCCGTCCCTCTCTCGCACGCCCGCCACGTCGTCGCCGTCATGGAGGCGTGCGAAGAAAGCTCGGCCAGCGGCAAGACGGTCGCCGTCTCCTGAGCCCCCCACCTCCCCGCTCCATCCGTCTCGTCGCCCTCGACATCGACGGCACGCTCCTCACGCCGGAAGGGCACGTCTCGCCCCGCACCGCGCGCGCCATCCGCGCCGCGCTCGATCGCGGCGTCCTCGTCCTGCTCTGCACCGGGCGCATCTACTCGGAAGGCGTGCGCCAGCTCGGCGAAGAGCTCGGACTCTCCCTCCCCGCCATCGTCCGCAACGGCACCGCCATCCAGGACCTCCAGACCGGCGCCGTCCTCGACCGTCAGCCCATTCCACCCGGCACGCTCGAGCGCGGGCTCGACGTTCTCCTGCCGCTCGGCCTCTCGCCCGTGGTCGAGGAGGGACCCGGCAGAGAGGACCGTCTCTTCACGGGCCCGGAGCCCGACTGCCACCCCGCCGTCTTCCACTTCGCCCGCCTCTGGAAGCGCTTCGGCCACCTGCGCCACCTCCCGACCGCGCGCGACCTCTACCGAGTCGAGGACCCGAACTGGCTCGGCGCCTGCGGCACGCGCGACACCACTAGAGCCGCCGCCGGCGCGCTCCAGCAGCTCCCCGGCGTCGAGGTCCGCTGGTACGGCGACGGTCTAGGCGCCGACGACCCCCACTGCACCGACGTCTCGCCCGCCGGCTGCTCCAAAGCCTCCGCCCTCGCCCGCTTCGCCGACCAGCACGCCGTCGCCCTCTCGGAAGCGTTCGCCATCGGCGACTTCTTCAACGACGTCGAGATGCTCCAGGAGGTCGGCTGGGGCGTCGCTATGGGCCACGCGCCCGACGCCGTCAAACAAGCCGCCGACGCCGTCACCCTCGACAACGCGCACGACGGCTGCGCCGTCGCCATCGAGCGCTATGTCCTGGGGTGGGACACCAAAGACTCCCGTGGCGCCGGCTGAGACCACCGTGCGCGAATACAAGCGCGCGCGCGACTACGAGCGCGATCTGCGCCTCCGCCGCGCCGACGGCTGGCGCGTCGTCAGCGTCCTCCAGCGTCCCGGAAGCGGTTTCCCCCGCGCCGAGATCGAGTACCTCGTCACCTACCAGCGCACCCCCGACCTGCAGCTCCGCTCCCGCCCCCTCGACTGGCTCCGCCACCCCCACCTCCCACGCTCCCGCACCTCCCGCTGGCTCTGGATCGCCCTCGGACTGCTCCTGGTACTCCTCCTCGCCTACGGCCTCCTAACCTTCTTCACCGACCCCATCTAACATCCCCCATGCCCCGAATCACCCAAATCAAACCAATCCGCACCCGCACCGCCGGCACCTGGGTCATCGTCAAAATCCTCACCGACCAGCCCGGCCTCTACGGCATCGGTTCCGCCTCCGACCACTACCGCGCCTCCACCGTCGTCGACCTCATCGAAAACTCCCTCGCCCCCAAGATCGTCGGCCGCGACACCGGCGACATCGAAGACATCTGGCAGTCCAGCCTCACCTCCGGCTACTGGCGCCACGACTCGATCCTCAACACCGCCATGGCCGGCATCGACATGGCCCTCTGGGACATCCTCGGCAAGGAAGCCGGCCTCCCCGTCTACCGCCTCCTCGGCGGCCCCTGCCGCACCGCCGTCCCCGTCTACGCCCACGCCGCCGGCAACACCCTCGAGGAGCTCGAGCAAGACGTCCGCCGCTACCTCGAGGACGGCTGGATCTACATCCGCTGCCAGTTGGGCGCCTACGGCGGCGGCGGCTTCGTCACACCCGAGCAGCGCCCGCGTCCCACCAGCACCCGCCCCCCATTCGACGCCA
>DASTZM010000485.1:0-5479 GCA_035764305.1 Chloroflexota bacterium
CGGGAAGTCCCGTCCCACCGCCACAGGCGGCACCCACCGAGACGCCTGGGCCGGTCCACAGCGCGCCGCCGCAGCTGCGCGCGCTGTGGGTGGACGCGTTCCACGACGGCATCAAGAGCCCCGCGCAGGTCGACGCGCTGATCAAGTCGGCGCGGGCGGCGGGGGCAAACACGCTGTTCGTGCAGGTGCGCCGTCGGGGCGACGCGTACTACGCGCGCACGGGCGAGCCGCGCGTCGAGGACCCGCGCCTGCAGCGCGGCTTTGACGCGCTGCAGGCGGTGATCGAGAAGGCGCGCAGCGGGAGCCCGCCGCTGGAGGTCCACGCGTGGATCGCCACGGTGGCGCTGTGGAAGGACAAGACCGTTGCGCCGCGCGACCCGGCGCACGCGCTGAACGCGCACGGGACGCAGGCGCCGGGTGACGACAACTGGCTCAGCCTGGACGACCGGGGTCAGGCGTGGGACACCGAGAACTACATGCTGGATCCCGGCAACCCGGCGGCGGCGCGTTACGTGGCGTCGGTGGCCGAGGAGCTGGCGCGCAACTACGACGTGGACGGGATCCACCTGGACCTGGTGCGCTACGCCGGGGTGCAGTGGGGCTACAACCCGGCCAGCCTGGCGCGCTACCGGCGGCGGTATGGGCTGGAGGAGAGCGCGCGGCCCCCGGCGCCGACCGAGGCGCTCTGGCAGCAGTGGCGGCGCGACCAGGTGACGGCACTGGTGCGGCGCACGTACCTGGACTGCGTCGCGATCACGCCGCGTCTGAAGATGACCGCGGCGGTGATCGGGTGGGGGAACGGCCCCACCGACGACGCGTCGTGGCGGCGCACCAGCGCCTTCGGGAACGTCTTCCAGGAGTGGAAGCGCTGGCTGGAAGAGGGGATCGTCGACGCGCTCCTGCCGATGAACTACGACGACGAGGCGAACGACGAGCAGCGCGCCTGGTTCGACCGGTGGATGGCGTGGGAGAAGGGGCTGCTCGAGCTGCCGAAGAAGCGCCAGGTGATCGCCGGCGTGGGGCTGTTCCTGAACAAGGTCGAGGCCGGGCTGGCGCAGGTGCGGCGCGCGCTGGCGGCGGTGAATGGCGTGGCGCTCTACTCCTACGCCGTCACCAACCTCCCGCCGAAGGGCAGCGACGATCCGGAGGTGCCCAACGAGACGTTCTTCGCGCGACTCGCGGCAGCGGATGGACCGTTCGCGGGGACGGCGCCGGTGCCGGCGATGCCGTGGAAAGAGACGCCCGGAGCGCACGTGCGTGGCGTGGCGAGCGCGGGCGGTGCGGCGCTGGATGGCGCGACGGTGCGGCTGGAGGGGCCCTCCCGTGCCACCGCGGAGGCCGACGGGAACGGCTACTTCGGCGCGGTTGACCTGGCGCCGGGCACGTACGCGGCGACGCTGACGCACGAGGGCGCCGTGAAGTGGCGGGGAAGCGTCGAGCTGCCGGCGGGGTCCGTGACGACGCTCGACCTGGCGATCTAGGCAGACGTACCGGTCTCGCGCGGCGCGAGGCCGAAGACCTCGGCGAGCAGCGCGTACGAGCGCTGCCGCGCGGCGGGGTCGTGGACGAGGGTGACGATGACCAGCTCGTCGACGTCGTGCGCCGCGGCCATCTGCGAGAGGCGGCGGTGGACGGTCTCGGGGCCCCCGACGACCACGTTGGCCATCAGCGCCGCGATGCGCGCGCGCTCGGCGTCGGTGTAGGGGTAGGAGAGTGCCTCCTCGACAGTGGGGAGCGGCGCAAGCTGACCACGCTCGAAGCGCAGGCGTGACAGCGCGAAGGACGCGCTGAGGCGCTGCGCCTCGGCGTCGGTCTCGGCGCACAACGCGCGGATGGCCAGGCTGGCGCGCGGCTCGGGCAGGGAGGCCGAGGGACGGAACGCCTCGCGGTACTCGTGCAGCACGGCGCTGCCGTGCGGGTTGATGAAGTGCGCGAAAGAGAATGCGAACCCGAAATGCGCCGCGTACGCGGCGGACTGGCCGGAGGAGCCGAGCAGCCAGATCTCCGGTGCGGTGTCGGGTTGTGGTGGGGCTGGAAGCGCGCGCACGCCACGGAACGGGTGATCGCCGGGCAGATCGCCATGGAGCAGCGTCGCCAGGTCGCGCAGCTGCTCGGGAAAGCGCTCGATCGGCGTGGGGTGCCCCTGCGCCAGCGCGTAGGCGGTGCGCTGATCCGAGCCGGGGGCACGCCCGATCCCCAGGTCGATGCGCCCGGGGAAGAGCGCGTGCAGGACGCGGAAGGTCTCGGCCACCTTGAGGGGCGAGTAGTGCTGGAGCATGACGCCCCCCGATCCGACGCGGATGGACTGCGTCGCCGCCGCGATGCGGGTGATCAGGATCTCGGGCGCGGAGCCGGCGAGGCTGGGCGTGTTGTGGTGCTCGGCCAGCCAGTAGCGCGTGTAGCCCAGGCGCTCGCAGAGCTGTGCCAGCTGCACGGTCTCCTCGAACGCGTCGCGCGCCGTGCGTCCTGCCCCGATGGGCGACTGGTCGAGGACGCTGAGCTTGATCGCCGGAGTGGTCACCTGTCTGCCAGGAGGGGATTATGCGGTGGCACACGGACTGCGTGGTCCGATGCGGAACGACCTTGTGGCCCGGGGCGCTTCTCGGTTGACTATGGCCTCGGCATGGGCGTGCCGTAGGGGGTCGTGGCGCTCGTCGCGGCGGGAGCCGCTGCGTCGGTAGTGCTGGGTGCGATGATGAAGCCCGCCGCCGCGATGACTGGTCTGCGCGCGGTGCCGCGCGAGGACGAGGAGATCGAAGAGCGGCGCGTCGCCGCGTAACTGAAGCCGCGTCGCCGACCCCGGTCAGCCGACGGGGGCCAGCTCGGACAGCCGGCTGGCGCTCTCGGGCGGAAGATCCCACTCGAGGGCGCCGGCGTTGTCCTGGAACTGTTCGAGTGTGCGTGGGCCGATGATCGGGCAGGTCACTCCCGGCTGCGCCGCGACCCAGTTGAGCGCCACCTGCGAGAGGGGTTTGCCCAGCTCACCGGCGATGCCGGTCGCGGCGCGGACGACCGCGGTGGTGTGCTCGTCCTGCGCGCGCCGTGCGGTGCCGCGGTTCCAGGTGGCGCGTGAGTCGGCGGGCGGCGCCGCGCCCGCGTGGTACTTGCCGGTGAGCAGCCCGCCGGCGAGAGGGGAGTAGGGGTTCACGGCGAAGCCCAGCTCTCGAGCGCAGGGGAGCACCTCGCGCTCCAGCGCGCGGTTCAGCAGGCTGTATGGGGACTGCTCCGCGACCGGCGGATGGAGGCCGTGCTGCGCGCACAGCCAGTGCAGGCGCGTGACCTTCCAGGCGGGATGGTTGGACGTGGCCCAGTAGCGGACCTTGCCGGCGCGCACCAGATCGTCCATCGTGCGCGCGGCCTCGTCGAGCGCGGTGTCGGGATCGGGCCAGTGGAGGTAGTAGAGATCGACGTAGTCGGTCTGCAGGCGGCGCAGGCTGTCCTCGAGCGCGGCGAAGACGTGCACGCGCGAGTGGCCGCGGTCGTTGGGCCGCGGGCCCACCGCGCCGAACACTTTGGTGGCCAGAACGATCTGCTGGCGGACCGACGCGCCGCGCTCCTTGAGGGCACGGCCGATGTACTCCTCGGAGAGGCCACCGCCGTAGTCGGCGGTGGGATTGACGACGTCGCGCCCGTAGCGGTTGGCGGTGTCGACGAAATTGATGCCCGCGTCGAGCGCGGCGCTGAGGATGCGCCGGCTCTCTGGCTCGTCGGTGCGCGTGCCGAACATCCAGGTCCCCAGGCAGAGCTTGGAGACGCGCACGCCGGTGCGGCCGAGCAATCGGAGCGAGACCATACCCGCGCCGATTGTAGTGAGCGGGCTGTGACCTACTGCGACAGCAGCGCGTTGACCTCGCGCTCGATGCCCTGCGCCGCCTCGCGCGCGCCGATCTTCTGGTCGAGCAGGTCGTTGCGGTACTTGGAGACGATGGCATTCATCTCATCCCACGGCTTGACCAGCGGCTGCTGCTTGGCCTCCTTGGAGGCGTCGAGCCAGCGCTGCTTGTTGACGTTGAAGAACTTGGTCTTGAGGAAGTCGCCCTCGGCGACGGGCTTGTAGCCGGGGATCGAGCGCCCGCCGGCGGCCTCGACGTCCTTCTGGCCATCGGTCCCGGCGTAGGCCATGAACTCCCAGGCGGCGTCTTTCACCTTGGACCCGACCCACAGCGCGTAGGCGTCGGTGTACCAGCGGTGGAAGCGCTGCGCCGGCCCCTTGGGGCGCAGCACGCTGTCGGCCTTGTCCTTGAAGTCGAGCGTGCCCCACTGCGCCAGGACGAACGGCCCGGCATTGCCGAGTAACGCCTGGCGGCCCGTGTTCCACATGTTGATGCCGGAGGGGCGATCGCCGCCGGAGCGCTTGGGCTGGACGCGCTGGACGTGGGTCAGGTCGTGCCAGAACTGGAGCGCCTGCGCGCCGCCGGCGGTGGAGTTGATGGCGACCTTCTTGCCCTCTTTGTCGAGGAACTCGACGCCGAAGTCCCACCACAGCGGCCACGTCTCGGAGTAGTCGACGCCCCACGTCTCGAGGTTGCCCTGCGCGTCGAGCTTGGCGACCTTGCGCGTCATGTCGACGAACTCGGCGTGGGTCCAGGTCTTGTCGAAATCGGGCTTGAGCGTCACGCCCGCCTTCTCGAAGAGCGTGCGGTTGATGCCCAGGACGCCGACGCCCCATCCCTGCGAGATGCCGAAGAGCTTCCCGTTGACGGTCTGCTCGGCGATGGCCTGGGCGTAGTACTGGTCGGGCTTGATCTTGGAGCGCGAGTAGAGTGGGTCGAGCTCCTGCAGCCCGCCGGCCAGGGCAAACGGCTTCATGCGCCGCGTCGTGGTCCAGATGACGTCGGGCGCAGCGCCGCCGGCGAAGGCGGTGATCATCTTGGCACCGTAGTCGGCCTCGGGCGTGCCCGCCGTGTCGAAGTTGGAGCTCTCCAGCTTGTGGAGCGGATTCTTCTTGGCGTACTCCTTGGCGGCGGCCTCGATCTTCTCCCAGTCGGCCTGGCCGACGTTGCACCAGTAGACGATGGTGGCGGCCTGCTTGCTGGCGGCGGACGGAGCGGCGCCCCCGCCGGGGCCGGCGCAGGCGGCGAGCGCGGTGGTGGTGAGCGCGGCGGTGGAGGCGAGGAGCGAGCGGCGCGTGGTGTGCGGTGCCATTGGTGTCCCTTTCTTTCAGGCGAGTAACATGTTACAGGCCATGGCGGGGCGGCGGAGCTTCGTGGGCACGGCAGTCCTGCTCGCGGGCTGCGGCGCCGCGCCGCCCACGCCGACGGCGCCCCGGGCGGCCAGCCCCATCGCGGTGCGCGTGGCGAGCCCGGTCAGGCCCGGCGACGCGCCGATCGGCTTTGCGGCGGTCGCACCGAGCACGACCGGTGGCGCGGGCGGACAGGTGATCACGGCTTCGAGCTTCGCCGAGCTGGTGCGCGCCCTCGCGGCGATCGAGCCGCTCGTGATCCAGGTGGCGGGCACCATCGCGCTGAACGGCATGCAG
>DASTZM010000486.1:0-3220 GCA_035764305.1 Chloroflexota bacterium
AGCGGCTGCCGGCATGCGTGGCGGGGCCGCGTCGAACCACAACGTCATCGGCTACGGCCGCGTGCTCGACGTGGGCCTGGGGGGCCTCCGCGACACCGCCGCCCGGCGGCGGCGCGAGCTTGCCGCGGCTGCCGATCTCCTCCCGGCCGACCGCGAGCGCCGGCTGGACTTCCTCCGCGCCGCAGGTATCTGCGTCGATGCCCTGACGGGGCTCATCCGGCGCTACGCCGCCCTGGCGCGTGACCTGGCCGCGCAGGCCCCCACCGCCTCCCGCGCGGCCGAGCTCCGGGAGATCGCCGCGGTCTGTGAGCGGGTCGCGGAGGCGCCACCGACCACGTTCCGTGACGCGCTCCAGCTGTTCCTCTTCACGCGAGTGGCGTCGATGGTCGAGAGCTACGCGTGCATGCCCCTGGGCCGCTTCGACCAGTACCTGTGGCCCTTCCTAAGCGCGGATCTGCGGGCGGGCCGGCTGGACCACGCTGCCGCGCGCGAGCTGCTCGAGTGTCTGTTCGTCAAGCTCAACGAGGAGATCGACCTCAGCTCGACGGACGACTGCCAGCGCATCATGCTGGCGGGTCAGACTCCCACCGGCGCGGACGCGACGAATGACCTGTCCTGGCTGTGCCTGGAGGCCGCGGTCCGGCTGCGCCTGCCTTCGCCCAAGGTGGGCGTGCGCCTGCACGCCGGCACGCCGGAGGCGTTCTTCCGCCGCGTCGTCGAGACCATCAAGCTCGGAATCGCGGGCCTGCCCGAGCTCTACAACGATGAGAGTGTCATCCCGGGCCTGACCTGGTTCGGCATACCGCTGGGCGACGCGCGCGACTACTGCCACGACGGCTGCTCCGAGATCACGATCGGCGGCAAGTGCGACTTCTATCCCACGTGGACGAGCGTGCGGCACCTTCGCGTGTTGAGCGAGACGCTGGACGACGCGCCCGACGACGTCAGCTTTGACGACCTGCTGGGCCGCTACAAGACCAGGCTCCGGCAGACCATCGCCAGCACCGTCGAGCGCGGCAACTCGCGTGACCGCGGGCTCGGGGCGATCTCCCCCGCGCCGTTCATGTCCGCCCTGCTCGAGGGCTGCCTCGAGCAGGGGCTCGACAAGACGTGGGGTGGGACGACCTACAACCTCACCGGCCTGCTGGGCGGCGAGCTCGTCAATACCGCCAACGCGCTCGCGGCGATCCGCCAGGTGGTCTACGAGGAGGCGGCGATCACGCTCCCGGCCCTCAAGGCGGCGCTGGCGGAAGACTTCGCCGGGCTCGAGGGCGAGCGGCTGCGCCTGCGCCTGCGCAATCGCTGTCCCAAGTTCGGCAATGACGATCCGCGCGTCGACTCGCTGGCCGCCGAGATCGCGGAGGTGTTCATCGCCGAAGGGCGGTCGCACGCCAATCCGCGGGGCGGTCGGTACGTCCCCGGGTTCTTCGACTTCGCGGGCTACGTCACGGCGGTGCGCTCGCTCGGCGCCACGGCGGATGGGCGGCGGGCGGGCGAGAGCGTGTCCGGCCACCTGGCGCCGGTGGGCGGCACGGACCGGCGCGGCGTGACCGCCAACCTGCACTCCATGTCCCGGGTCACGCGCCTGCACCCGCCCATGGGCACGATGTTCGACGTCAAGCTGCACCCCTCGGCGGTGCGCGGCGCGACGGGCACCGAGAAGCTCGCCGCGCTGATTCGGACGTTCATGGACATGGACGGCAAGGCGCTGCAGTTCAACGTCGTCGACGCGGCGACGCTCCGCGCGGCGCAGCAGTCGCCCGAGCGGTACGCCGACCTGCTGGTGCGGGTGTGGGGCTTCAGCGCCTACTTCGTGGAGCTGTCGCGCGACTTCCAGGACCACATCATCAACCGCACCGAGCACGGGCTGTGAGTCCGGTGGCTGCGCTCGCGCCCTCCGTGCCCCACGCGCCCCCTGCGCCGTCTGCGGACTCCGCGCTGTCCGCGCTGGTCTTCAACGTCCAGCGCTATTCGATCCACGACGGTCCGGGGATTCGCACCACCTTCTTTCTGAAGGGATGCCCGCTGCGCTGCCAGTGGTGCCACAACCCCGAGGCGATCAGCGGACGCGTCGAGTTTGGCTACTTCCCCGAGCGCTGCATCGGTTGCCACGACTGCGTGGGCGCCTGCCCGCGGGGCGTGCACGCGCTGGATCCGTGGGGCCGGCGCGTCGTGCATCGCGAGCGCTGCCGCGGCGACGGCGCCTGCGGCGCGGCGTGCGCCGATGTGTGTCTCGCCGAGGCGATCGAGCGCATCGGGTACTCCATCACGCTCGATCAGGCTGTGGCCGAGGCCGAGCGCGACCGGCCGTTCTACGAGCGCTCGGGCGGCGGAGTGACCCTCTCCGGCGGCGAGCCGCTGCGCCAGGCCGAGTTCGCCGTCGCGTTCCTTGCGCGCTGCCGCGAGCGCGGCCTGCACACGGCGATCGAGACGTGTGGCTACGCGGCGTGGCCGGCGCTGCGCTCGGCCGCGCGGCAGGCCGACCTGATCCTCTTCGACGTGAAGCAGATGGACCCGGCGGCCCACCGCCGGCTGACGGGCGTCTCCAACTGCCTGATCCTGCGCAACCTGAGCCGGCTCTACGCGCTGCCCGGTCGCGGCGAGCTGTGCATCCGCTACCCATTCATCCCCACCTGCAACGACCAACCAGAGAACTACCACGCCATGGGGCGCTTCCTGCGCAGCCTGGCGGCCTCCGGGGACCCCGCGCGCCTGCGCGTGGACATCCTCCCCTACCACGCGTTGGGCACGTCCAAGTACCGCAAGCTCGGCCGGGAGTACCGGCTGGAGGGGCTGGAGCCGCCGTCGCCGGATGCCTTGCAGGCGGCCGCCGGGGCGCTCGCGAGCTACGGACTCGCCGCCTACATCGGGTCGGGCGAGTGAGGGCCGGGCTGTGCCAGCGTTTCCGTCATCGGGACGAACGGGACAGTGGCCCGCCACGGTGGCCATGGCCCTCGCGCGGCGGTGGGGGTAGGTTTACGTGGCGGTCGCAGCGCCCGCCGGAGTGAGGGCCGCGGGAGACGGGACGATGGCCGGCGCATCCACAGCGGTCTGCGTGCCGCCGCGGGGCGAGCTGCGCACCTTTGAGGTACACAACGCGGAGGTGGCGGCGGTATGGACCGCCTACCGGCGCGGCCGTCCGACGCGGGTGCCGGTCATCTTTGGCATCAACCCGCGCTACACGATGGACGACCGCTCGGCCAACTCCCGCCGCGTCACG
>DASTZM010000487.1:0-9538 GCA_035764305.1 Chloroflexota bacterium
TGACGTCGCGCCGGGGCTCCAGCCGGTGCTCGAGGCGGAGCGAGACGAAGGCGTCACGACTCTTCTCGTGAAAGAAGCCGACGCCCCACATCTCGGAGGCGTGGTCAGACGGGACGGGACCCTCGTGCGCTCGACCCTCGCGGTCGAGCCACAGCAGGTCGGTGAAGGAGTAGCCCGAGAAGACCCACTCGTCGTCGCGCAGGTAGTTCAGGCGGAAGTCCTGGACCGCGCGCATCGTGCCGTGCTTCAGGAAGTACGGTGTTCCCGCGTAGAAGACGTAGGTGACGTCGACCAGCATGCGCGCCGTGGTGAACACCGGATGCAGCGGGCTGTGCGGAAAGCCCCAGCGGCGCACGCTGGTGCACAGCGGCCCTCGCACCACCTCGTAGTTCCGGACGGTCTCCCAGTTGGTGACGCGGAACTTCTGGAACCTGCCGTCGGCCAGGTAGTCATGGGCCCAGTCGATGTGCGGCGGCTCGCCGTGCCCCTCGCCGCCGGCGAACAGCTCCAGCCCATGGGCCCGCTTGTAGCGCAGGCGCTCGAGCTGACCCGTCTGGTGGGAGAGTGAGGCGACGTAGTGGGCGTTCTCGATCTCGAGGGCGAAACCCTCGCCGCGTGTCGTCAGATCGGTGACGTACGACGGAAGCTCGGCGGTGGGGTTGCCGGCGAAGACGAGGTAGTGCGTGGTGCCGTGCGCCGGCGCGCTCGCGCGCCAGACCAGGTGTGCGCTGCGCACGGCGCCATTCGCGCCGCGCGCTCGTTCTTCGCCGTACACCTGGCTCGGGACGACCCGCGGAGTCCCCGCGTCGCCGTCCAGGGCCGCGACGCTCAGCTCGCGCGCCAGACTGGCGCACCAGTCCGCCGGCGCACAGACCACCACGTCCACCGGCTCGCCGTCGCGCGCGATTCCGGCGGTCTCGGCGACGGTGACGCCGAGCACGTGGGACCAGCCGGCAGCCCAGTCTGCCCAGGCTGCGGGCAGCTCGGCGGTGGGCCGCCAGGCGCCGGCAGTCAGGTCAGGCCGTGGCGGCGGATCAGACCGCAACCGCCGCTCCGCGGTCAACCCATCCCTGAGCGAGTCGGCGAGCGCGATCGCGAGGGGGTAGTCGCCGCGCCCGTGCGCCTCGCGGAGGAGTGCGAGCTTGCGCTCGGCGCTGTCATTCCGCGCCCCGTAGCGTGCTTCGCCCGTCGCATCCGACGCCGGATCGCCTGTCATGCCGCCGGGCGATGATACGCGCAGCCAGGTAGGAAACGCGTGGACAACAGCAGGGAATGGGTGTATCGTGGTGCGCCAGGAGGAGCCACATGGAGATGACCGACCGTCTTTCGCGGCGTCGTTACGTGCGTGGTGTTGCCGGAGTCGCTTCCGCTGGACTCCTCGCGGCGCGGGGAGTGGCGCTCCGCGCGGCGCACGCCCAGGAGACCGGCCAGGAAGACACCGCGACCATGCCGCCGGCTCCCGAGGAGGCGCGGCCGCGCGTCCCGGCGCTCGAAAAGACAATCCTGATCGACTCCAACTGGCACGCCGATTCCCCACCTCGCCAGGCGCACGCCAAGTTCTGGACCGACACCTGGGCGGAGCACTACCCGAGCTACAAGCTCGACATCCAGTTCCACGGCGACGTGATCGTGCGCCTGGCTAGTGACACCTACGGCCACATGATTCAGTTCCCCCCCACCGTCTTCGCCATCTTCAAGGGCAAGCCCGGCCTGTTCGTCGACATCACGCGTGACATGGGCGCGCGCGGCATCACGGAGAACGACTTCTTCGGGATCCCCGACGTGGAAACGTTCCAGGGGCGGCGCTTCGGCATCCCTCTCCAGACCAACGTCTTCGGCTGGATGTACAACCGCAGCAAGCTGGAGCAGATCGGCCAGAAGCTTCCGGATGAGACCTGGACCTACGATGACGCGGTCGACGTGGGGAAGCGCTTCACCCGCGAGGACGCGGTGCCTCCGCAGTGGGGTCTGCGCTGGCGCCATAACTGGGACATCATCCCCATCCTGCGCGCGGCGAAGGTCAACTACCTCAGCGAGGACAAGGAGCGCGTCACCCTCGATACGCCGCAGGGCGTCGCCGCGCTCGAGTTCATCCTGGACGTCGTCCACCGGCACCGCGTCGCCCCGACCGAAAAGTGGCGCACCGATAACAACGCCACCTTCGCCGCGGCGGACATCAGCCTCGGCTACTTCGCCTTCCTGGACGGCTCGACCGGCACCAAGGCAACCCAGCGTCTGCTCGAGCCCAAGGGCATCAGGTGGGAGAATATGTGGCCGCCGAAGTGGAAGGCCACAAACGCGCGCAGCGTCCTGATCGACGGTCACCCTTGGATGACGACCGACAAGGCTCTGCGAGATGGCGTCGACGCCGCGTGCATCGACCTCATGTTTCATCTCCTCGACGATCCGGTACAGGAGCAGTACCTCATTCAGGGCACCGGCATGCCCGCGTTGAAGCGGATGGCGTACGACCCGCGCTACGTCGAGCCGCCCCCCGACTCGCTCTACCTCCAGCCCGAGATCTGGCAGTTTGGCCAGACCTACGATCGCTTCGCCGGTGGGATCGACATGCTCAACGCGTGGGATCCCCTGCTGAAGAAGGCCTGGAACGGCGAGATGGGCGCGCGCGAGCTGGCCCAGCAGATGTCGCGGGACGGCACCATCGCCATCCAGAACATTCGCCGCCCGGCGTGGGGACGCTGACACTCTCCGCGGTCACGCGCTCGGAATGATCGAGGTTCGTCACAGCGCACCCGCGCCGCGGGTGCGCGAGGCGGTCCTGTTCCCTTTCGACGACCACAGCATCCCGTTCAGCGCCGGACTGCGCCTGCACCTGGTGCCGGGCAAGCCTCCGGGGGTCAAGACGCCCATCGTGCTGGGCAAGGGGCCGCCCGGCGCCCCCGATGACGCCCGCGTGCGCTTCTACGGCACGGTCATTCCTGAGGGCGACACGCTGCGCATGTGGTACCTCGGCGGCTCCGCCGAAAGGGGCGATGGCCAGCTTCGCGCTCACTACGCCACGAGCGCCGACGGAGTCCACTGGGAGCGTCCCGCGCTCGGGCTGGTCGAGCACAACGGGACCACCGCCAATAACCTCCTCGACTTCGGCGGCGAGTACCCCATGGCCGCCCTTCCCGTCATCGTCGATCCCGACGATCCCGATCCCACCAGGCGCTACAAGTGCACCTTCGAGAGCGGCCGCTTCGGAAACTGCCTGGCCGTCGCGTTCAGCCCGGACGGCCTGCGCTGGACGGTGCCCGACGTCAACCCCGTCGCGCCCATGCTCGAGCAGACGGGTCTGATTCGCTTCAACGGCTGCTATTACGTCAACGGCCAGGGCGGCCGCCATTTCGGCCCCGGCCGCAAGCTGGTCACCTTCGCGTCCTACGATTTCCTCCACTGGACCCACGCCGCCGCCCTGGGCTTCCGCCGGGACAACGTCCCGCCCCGCCAGATGGCCACCGAATGGAATGCGGGCGAAGAGGTCCACCTGGGCGCCGGCCTGTGGGACCGCGGGAACGTCCTGGTCGGCGTCTACGACATGTGGCACGGCGACCCGACCGGCGATCGCTCCTACGTGACGATGGATCTGGGACTGGTGGTGAGCAACGACGGGCTGCACTACCGCGAGCCGATACCGGACTTCCGCCTTATCCCGGCGCGTGAGGAGGTTGGCGCGCCCTTTGGCCGCGGCCCATCCCTCAGCCACGGCCAGGGCATGCTCAACTGGGGCGACCGCACGCTGCTCTGGTACGAGCTGTGGGGTCTCGGCGACATCCGCCTCGCCTCGTGGCCCCGCGACCGGCTGGGCTACTTCCAGAAGTACGACTATCCCTACCGTCCGGCGTGGCTGCCCGCCGGCCAGAACTTCATCGACGTCGAACCGCACTTCATCACCTGTCCGCTCCGCGCCGAAGGCGACACGCGCGTTGCGGTCAACGTCGAAGGCTTGGGGCAGCACGCCGAGCTGCGCGTCGAGGTGCTGGACGAGCACTTCCGCTCCGTCCTTGGCCTGTCCGGGGAGGACGTCCATCCCGTCAGAGAGAACGGCCTGCGCCAGGACGTCCGCTGGGCGAGCCAGGACGCCGTGCGGATCGATGGTTCCTTCCGCCTGAAGGTCACCGCTGCCGGGGTGCGGCCCGAGGACGTCAAGCTGTACGCCGTCTACGTCTCGTCCTGACGCATCCCGTACGGGGTCACAACGAGCCACAGTGAGCTATACGGACCGGCACGGACCATGACCAACCGCACCGTAGGGAGCGCGCCTCAGCTCTTCGTCGACATGCTCGACGTGGAGCACCGCTCCAACGTCACCCGTACCTTTCACGAGGCCACACGACACGGAGGTCATCCGGTCCTGAAGCAGGACGCGCCATGGGAGCGCAACCCCGGCATGACGGCGTCGGTGATCTACGACACCGAGGAGGAGCGCTTCAAGGCGTGGTACATGGCGGGCTTCTATGCCCCCGGCGAGGAGCACGTCCAGTGCCTCGCCACCTCACATGACGGGATCGAGTGGGAGCGGCCCCACCTCGGCCTCCACGCCGCGCTCGGCTCGACCGAGAACAACATCGTCATCCCAGCGACCCACCACGACGGCAAGGCTCACTGGGAGACGATGCTCAAAGATCTGCTCGACTCCGACCCCACGCGCCGCTACAAGGCGATCGGCTGGTCGAGCTACGACTGGGACGGACCGCTGGCGGGCATCTACTCGGCCACGTCGCCGGATGGCCAGCGCTGGACGCACTCACCCGAGCCCATCTTCCGCTATCACCCCCGTCCGGGGACGGCGGACCTCGGTCCTGTCGGCGACGCGCAGTCGCTGATGATCGACACCCGGCGGCGGCGCTACGTGGCGATGCTGCGGGGCAGCGGTCCGACGCGCGGCAGCCGCCTGATGAGCGTGAGCGAGGACTTCGTCACCTGGACGCCGCCGCGCCCCTTCCTCCAGGCGCAGCACGAGGAAGAGTTGCTCTACAACAACACGGGTTTCGTCTACGGCGACCAGTATCTCGGCTTCCTCACTCACTTCGACAAGCATCCGCTGGCCCAGACGCAGACGCTGCGGCTCATGTCCAGCCGGGACGGCGATGCGTGGGCGCGCCCCCCGTCGCGGGATCTCATCGGGCTGGGCGGCGTTGGCGAGTGGGACCGCTTCCAGATCATGCTGACGGGCGCGCCCCCGGTTCCGGTGGGGGATCGCCTGTTCATCTATTACCGGGGTACGGCGCGGCGCCACAACAAGGTTCCCCGCGAGTACGACCCCCGCATCGTGCCCGACCAGGACCCGCGCTCGATGTCGATCGGCCTGGCCACGATGAGACTGGACGGCTTCGCCTCTCTCGACGCGAGCTATGACGGCGGCATCGTCGTCACGACGCCGGCGCAGCTGGAGGGAGAGACGCTCTCACTAAACGTTAAGGGGGACTACGGCGAGGTCCGCGTCGAGCTGCTCGACGAGCGCGGCGACCCGCTGTCCGGCTACAGCGAGGAAGAGTGCGTCCCCGTCCACGAGGATGGGGTTGCCGTCCCCGTCCGCTGGCGCGACCGCACGTCGCTGGCCGCGCTGGCGGATCGACCCGTGAAGCTCCGCTTCACCCTGAAGAACACCCGCCTGTACAGCTACCGCTGCATCTAGAGGAGACGCCAGTGCATCGCGGGGATCCGCCGGCCAGTAGGAGTAGGAACCTCATCGGCATGACACCGCCGCAGAGCGTCCCACCGACTCGCGCGCCGTCCGCCTATCACAGGCTGAGTACCGCGTTCGCGTCCTGGGTGGCCCTCGTCGTCGCCTCCGCCAGGCTCGCCTGGCCGCGGAAGTAGCGCCCCAGGTTGTCGTCGATCGCCTTGTTCAGCTCGGTTCGCCGGTTGTTCGCCGGCCACACGATCGGCCCCGCTCCCTGCGGATAGACCTTGACCATAGTGGCGTAAACCGGGTCCAGCGCCGCCAGCTTCGGGTCGGTCCAGCAGTCCGGCCTCCCTCCCGGGCTGCCCGCGCCGCCGAACACCTGCGCGACGCCGTTCTCCTTGTTGGTCAGCGTCTTGATCCACTCCCACACCGCCGCCTGCTTCTCCGTCTTGGTGATTCCCATCCCCGCACCAGACGCCTGCGTGCCGTGTCCCTTGGGCCCTTTGGGGAAGATGGCGATTCCCAGGTCGAACTTCACCCGCGTCTGGTCCGGCTTTTTGTACTCCGAGACCAGCCCCGGCGTCTGGCTGCGCGATGCCAGCGTGCCCTGCGACTCGAACATCGTGTCGATATTCGGCGTCCGGTAGTAGTCGTCGATCAGCTGAAACTTGGACTGCGTGTTGTAGACCCACTCCAGCCCCGCGCGCGATTCGGGCGTGTCCAGCAGACACTTCTTCCCCGCCGCGTCCAACACGTCGCCGCCGAACTGGCGGACCCAGAAGCACCCGTACTGGTCGATGCTCAGCTCCGGCCGATAGGCCCATTGGTCCGCCGACTTGTTCACCACCTTTTGCCCGGCCGCGACGAATTCGTCTACCGTCCAGTTCCCGTCCGCCGGGATCGTCACTCCCGCTGCCGTCCACCGCGCCTTGTTGAAGTAGAGGACGTTCGTCCCGTAGTGGGCCATCAGGGGCAGCGCGAACACCTTGCCCCCCACCGACATGATGTCGATCAGCGCCTTGATGTACGCCTTCAAGTCGAACTTGGTGTCCTTCTTGATCAGGTCGTCCATCGGCTTGAAGATGCTCTTCTGCGCCGCCTCGCGTCCGCCCGCGCCGTCCGATCCCGTCGCGAACCACGAGCCGTCCGGCGGGGTCCCGGCGGCGGCGAGCACGTTCAGCTTCGTCGTCACGTCCGGGTCGGCGTCGATCAGGTTGACCGTGATATTTGTCTGCGGCGTAAAGCTGTTCTTCGCCACCTGCGCGTACCACTGACTATGCCCCGTCAGCGCCGCGACGCCCGGCCGCGTCAGTACGTCGATCGTCACCGGCTGCTTACTCGCCGCGGGCGGCGTCTGACTTGCCCCGCCGACCCCGCAGCCCGCCAGCCACCCGGCTCCGGCGGTGAGACCGGCCATTCCGGCCTGAAGCACTTGGCGGCGCGACGCTGCGGGCATGTTCACGGCGTGATTCCTCCCTCTGCCAGCCTAGCACCGCCGGCCGGACCCTTTCCACCTCCCAGGTTTGGGGTCTAGCTTCGGTCCGACCCCCTCAGACGAATCGGCACCATGCCTTCCGCCTGCGAGCGCAGCGCGCCGAGCATCAGCTCCAGCACGTCACGCGCGGCACGGGGCGGAGAGTCGGCGGGCACGCCAGTGCGCACCATGTCGATCAGGTGCTTCACGGCCGGCACGAGGCGCGGCCCCAGCCCGCTGTCGATCCCCTGCCGCCACGTCACCTCGCGCGGCTGGAGCGGCCCTTCTTCCTCGGTCGCCTGCCACGCCCGCGTCTCGGCGTCCCCCACGATGATCCGCCCCCGCGTGCCGATCAGGTCGAGCTGCACCCCCATTGCGGGCGTCTTCTTAGACGCCATCACCAGCGCCCGCACGCCGTTGGCGAAGCTGATGACCAGCGTCGCCCCCGGGTCGAGCGCGGGATCCTTCCCGCCTTCCCCCTTGTACTCCAGCCCGTAGTTTTCGAAGCCCTGGTCCAGCGCCGCAAAGATCCACGCCGGCGATGACTCGGCGTAGAAGCACACCGATCCCAGGAGGTGCGTCGTGTTGCGGAACAGCATCGCCCGCTTCCCACCCAGGTACGCCACAATGCGCGTCAGAGTCCCGATCTCGCCGCGGCGCACGCGGTCGCGCACCGCCAGGTACGCCTCGTCGAAGTTGCGCGTGTGGTCCACCAGCATCCTCGTGCCGTAGCGTTCGACCGCCTCGATCATCCGGTCGGCGTCCGCCAGCGAGCTGGCCAGCGGCTTCTCGCACAGGATCCCGGCCACCCCGGCCGCGGTTGCGTCCACCACGGGTCCCGCGTGGTACTGGTCCGGCGTCGCCACGCTCACCAGGTCGAGCTTCTCCTGCGCGAGCATCTCTCTGTAATCGGTGTACTCGCGCACCGATCCGCGCTCGACGCCGGCGCCGGCGTACACCTTCTCGAAGACCGCCGGGTTGACGTCGCAGATCGCCACCAGGTCGACGTCCGGGACCTGACGGTAAGCGTAGGCGTGGCTGGAGCCGACGCCGCACCCGATCACGCCGGCGCGCAGCCGGCCGGTAGCGGGTGGTGTCGCGCCGGGTGGCGTCGCGCCGCTCGCGTCCGTCACTGCGTGCCGCCGCGCGCCGCGTTCTTGGCCATGATCGGCTCGGCCAGGCGGGCCAGGTTGTCGAGCGCCTCCTTGGGAGACTTCTCGCGCCGCCACACCGTGCGGATCGCGTCCTGCCACAGAGTGCGCACCTCGCCGTTCTCGGGGAAGCGCCCCATCGAGCGCCCGTTCTCGATCACCGCGAAGCCCGTCGTCCGGTTGATGTCGTCGGCGTAGATGTTTCCGGCGGACTTGCGCACGGGCAGCTCGCCGATAGACGTGATCGCTTTCTGCGCCGGCGTGTCGGTCAGGAAGTTTCCGAGCTGCATCGCGCCGGTGGTCCGATCCTGATCCTTGGTCTGCTTGAACACGAGGAAGCTCTGGATGGCGACGAACGCCGCGGGCTTCTTACCCGGCGCGTGGGGTGGCGGCATGAAGGCCGACTGAAGGGGCGGGATGATCGTCCCGCCCCTCAGCCGCCGCTCGACCTCGCCGATGTTCGCGTTGCTGCCGCCCAGGATGGCGGTGCGCTTGGTGTAGTACAGCTCCGCGCACTTCGCCGCGTCCAGCGTGTCGGGGTTGGGCGCGGCCTGACGGTCACGGTACTGCACGTCGAGCAGCATCTGCAGGCCGGCGATCCCCTCCGGCGAGTTGATGACGACCTTGGTCTCGTCCTTGTTGTAGATCTCCGCGCCGTTCCCCCACAGGTACATCATCTCCCAGTACCACGTGGTGGTGCCCATGAATGCCGTCCCGTACGTGTCGCGCGCGTCGTCGCCCACCACGTTCGTCGCCGCGCGCAGAATCGCGCGCCACTGGTCGAACGTCCAATCCGCCTTGGTGCCCTGCGCCGGGGCAAGGTTCGCCGCGCCCTTCTCCGCCAGCAAACTCTTGTTGATGACGGGACCGGTGGGGTTGAGCATCCACGGCCACTCGTACAGCTTCCCCTTGATGGTCGAGCCATCGCGCGCCCAGTCGAAGTAATCCCCCTTGCCGCGCTTGTCCAGGTAGGCGTCGATCGGCTCCAGCGCATCCTGCAGCTGCCACATGAACATGGGAATGTAGTTGGACTGCTGGAAGTTGGGCGGATCGCCCGCCACGATGGCGGCCTGCAGCTTGTCGGTCGCGCCGGGCGGCTCGACCGTCACCTTCACCTTGTCCTGGGACTGCTGGAACAGCGCCACCTGGCTGTTCAGATACTCGGTGTAGTTCCCGGTGGGCGGCAACCAGGCGGTAATGGTCACCGGTTTGCTCACGACCAGCGCCTTGGCGGTCTGTGCCCCGGTGCCCGCGCCGCACGCCGCCCCCAGCAATCCCGCC
>DASTZM010000488.1:0-7305 GCA_035764305.1 Chloroflexota bacterium
CGAGCGGGCCGGCGAGGCGGGTGGCGTTACGTCGATTGGCGGGATCGCGCGCGTCGAGTGCCCGGAGGAGCCGGTCGGGTCCGTGTCGGAGACCAAGCGCGGCGCGGTAGCCAGCGTTGGACGGGACGGCTATGAAGTGGGCGGGGGGAAACGGCTGTGGGACCATGGCGGCCTTCGGGGCGACGGCAACCTCTCTGCTTGCATACGCAAGCGCGGTGCCGGGCGGCGTAGGCGCTAGAAGGGGACGGCCTGGGCGACGTAGTCGGGGTCCAGGTCGTGGCCAAGGCCGGGGCGGTCGCTGACGTGGAAGTAGCCGCCGCGCACGTCCAGAGGTGGGGTCAGCGCGCGGTTGTAGTGCTCCAGCTCTGAGTAGGCGATCTCCAGGCGGTAGAAGTTGGCGGTGGCCAGCATGGTCTGGGCACCCGCAATGAGCGTGATGGGGCCGGTGGCGTCGTGCGGGCTGACGGGCACGAAGAAGGCCTCGGCCATGGTGGCGATGCGGCGCAGCTCCGAGATTCCGCCGGTGCGGATGACGTCGGGCATGATGTACTCGGCCAGCTTCTGCTCGAGCACGGGGCGAAACTGCCAGCGGGTGTAGAGGCGCTCGCCGACGCAGACGGGGACGTCCGAGCGGGCGCGGAACTGCGCCAAAGCGTCCCAGTTCTCCGGAGGCACGGGCTCCTCGAACCAGCCGATGCGGTAGGGCGCGATGGCGTTGGCAAGGCGCACGGCGGTGGGGACGTCGAAGCGACCGTGGGCGTCGATCAGGATCTCGACGCCGGTGCCGACGGTCTCGCGGATGGCGCGGACGATCTCGACGGCGTCGGCCTCGTCGGCGGCGTCGTAGCCGGTGCCGTGCTTGCGGAAGTCGGCCTTGTGCGCGCGGAAGGGGTCGAGCTTGAGCGCGGTGTGGCCGTCGTCGACGGTCTTCTTGGCGGCGCGGCCGAAGTCGTCGGGCGTCTTGCAGCCGGAGAACCAGCCGTTGGAGTAGAGGAGGAGTTTTTCGCGGTACTGGCCGCCGAGCAGCTCGTAGATGGGGAGGCCGAGCAGCTTGCCGCGCAGGTCCCAGAGGGCGATGTCGACGCCGCTGATGAGCGCGGAGACGAAGCCGAGCGACCCGAGGGAGCTGAAGGAGGTGTAGAGCTTGTACCAGAGGTACTCGATGCGGCTGGGGTCCTCTCCTATTAGTAGGGGGCCGAGGCGGCTGGCGGCGGCGGCGACCACCGGGCTGTTGGGGCCGCTGGAGACCTGGCCGATCCCGTAGTGGCCGCTCTCGGTCTCGATGCGCAGGAAGACCCACGGGTAGCGCGTGCCGGGGAGGTGGAGGGCGGTGACGGCGCTAATCTTGGTCTTCGGAATGGTCATGGGCGTCACCGTACCCACTCGAGGACGGCGACCGAGCGCGGGGAGAGGTCGAGCGACGGCGGCAGGGAGTCGAGGGCGCGGGTGGTGGGGGTGACGGCGTCGGGGTGCTCGAGGGTGTTCTGCTGCATTGGATCGGGGCCGGTCAGCTCGTGGAGGTGGAGGCGGCGGCCGGAGAGTGCTCGGGTGAGGACGCCGAGGTCGAGGCGGAGCGACGCACGGTCGGTCGCGTGGCGGTTCACGGCGGCAATGCTGACGCGGGTGGGGTTCTCGGGTGAGCCGTCGATGGTGGCGACGGCGTCGACGTAAGGGACACCCTTGACCATGCGGGGGCGCGGCTCGGGGCGGCCGTAGGGGGTGACGGCGACGTTGGCGCTGATGGTCTGGCGGGCAGCGTCGTCATCGGGCGTGGCGGCGGCGGCGAGCACGGTACGTCCGGTGTGGTTGGCGTAGAGGTCGAAGACGTGGTAGATGGGGCTCTTGACGAGGGCGGTGGGAGTGGTGTGGAGCATGCCGAGCGCGTTGACCATCTGGGCGAGGTTGGCCATGGTGACGCGCTTGCACTGGCGGTACATGGCGTTGAAGGCGCCGGCGGCGAAAAGGCCGTCTTTGAGGGCGTAGAACTCCTCCCACGGGCGGTTGCGGCCGCGGTACCAGACGTTCCACTCGTCGAAGGAGATCTCGATGGGGCGGTCGGGTTGGAGGATGCCCTCGGCGACGTCGACGACGCTGGAGAGGAGCTTTAGGCGGCGCTCGACCTCGTGGGCGGCGGCGACGGTGCCGTAGTGGTCGTCGCGCCCCCAGTACTGGTGGATGGAAAGGTAATCGATCACGGTGCCAGCGCGCTTGAGCACTTCCAGGTCCCAGTCGGGGTCGTCGGCGCCGACAGCGATCAGTTTCACCCCGGGGTCAACGGCCTTGAGGAAGCGGGCGTACTGGACGCACTTGTCGGCGTAGGCGGCGGCGGTGGAGTGGCCAACCTGCCAGGCGCCGTAGACCTCGTTGCCGATGCCCCAGTACTTGACGCGGTAGGGCTCGGTTCGGCCGAGCTGGCGGCGCCAGCGGGCGTGGTGGGTGGGGTACTGGTCAGAGTCGAGGTTGCAGTACTCGAGCCAGCGCACGGCCTCGTCGAGCGTGCCGGTGCCGGTGTTGAGGCAGACGTAGGGCTCGCAGGTCTGCTTATCAGTGGAAAGGGCATCGCAGAAAGCCAGGAACTCTTCGGTGCCGAAGGTGTTGGGCTCGACGGAGCGCCAGGCGAGGTCGAAGCGGGCAGGGCGCTTGTCGACGGGGCCGATGCCGTCTTCCCAGTGGTAGTTGGAGGCGAAGTTGCCGCCGGGCCAGCGGAGGATAGGGACGCCGATCGTCTTGACGGCCTCGAGGACGTCGGTGCGGAAGCCGCGCGCGTCGGCGAGGGGAGAGCCGGGCTCGTAGACGCCGCCGTAGATGCAGCGCCCGAGGTGCTCGATGAAGTGGCCGAAGACCATGGGGTGGACGGTGCCGATCTGGCGCTCGGGGTCGAGGCGGAGGGAGTACTGCATGGGGCGGCGAGACGATAGCCGATAATCCGGCCTCCATGGAAAGCCGGTGGAATGAGGCGGAAGCAGGGGCGCTGCCCGATCTGGAGGGATTGGTGTATGCGTCGCGGCTGGTGGGGGCGGACGAGAGGCTGGTGCTATGGGGCGGGGGGAACACGAGTGCGAAGGTGGAGGACACGGACCACCGCGGGCGGCGGGTGACGGTGCTGCGGGTGAAGGGGTCGGGGAGCGACCTGAAGACGATCCGGGCGGAGCAGTTCCCGGGGGTGCGGCTGGAGGATGCGCTGGCGACGCGCGAGCGAGGGATGATGGGGGACGCCGAGATGGTGGACTACCTGCTCAAGACGCTGATGGAGCCGGGCTCGCCGCGGCCGAGCATCGAGACGCTGCTGCACGCGTTCCTGCCGGCGAAGTCCGTCATCCACTCTCACGCGGACGCAATCCTGATGCTCACGAACACCTCGCGCGGGCCCAAGCTGGTCCGGGAGGCATTGGGAGAGGGCGCGGCGTGGGTGGGCTACCGGAGGCCGGGGTTCTTGCTGTCGAAGGAAGTGGGGGAAGCGTACGACGCGCAATCGGGGGCGACGTGCGTGGTGCTGGCGAAGCACGGGTTGGTGACATGGGGGGAGACGGCGCGGGAGGCGTATGAGGCGCATCTGGCGGCGGTGTCGCGGGTGGAGGCGTATGTGGGGCGGGCTCAGCGGGGGCAGGGCGGGGAGCCGGGGAGCTCGCCGATGGATGCGGGCGACCGGAGGAAAGCGTATCTGTCGGTCGCACCGCCGCTGCGCGGCCTGGCGGCGCGAACGAGGGTGGATGGGCAGGTGGCGGCGGCGTGGAGCGCGGGGCAGCCGCTGGAGGTCGGGCCGCAGGGGCGGGTGGTGCTGCGGTTTGACGACTCGCCGGAGGTGGTGGAGTTTGTGTCGCGGCCGGAGGCGGCGCAGCTGTCTCAGGTGGGGCCGGCGACGCCAGACCATCTGCTCTCCGTGCGGCGGACGGCGGTGTTTGTGCCGACTGGCACGGAGGAGGGACTGGCGGAGCGACTGGAGTCGGCGTGCCGGGCGTGGACGGCGGACTACGTGCGTTACGTCGCGCAGGGCGGCGACCTGGGCGGGACGGAGAAAACCGCGGTGCCGGCGGAGCTGGACGCGCGGCCGCGGGTGGTGCTGCTGGAGGGGGTGGGGATGGTGACGCTGGGGAAGGACCCACGTGCGGCGCGGGTTGCGGCGGACATCTACCGCCACGCGATGGCGGTGATGCGCGGCGCGGAAGCGGTCGATCGATATGAGTCGCTTTCGGAGCGCGAGTGCTTTGACGTGGAGTACTGGCCGCTGGAGCTGTACCGCCAGTCGCTGCAGCCGAGGGAGGCCGACCTCTCGCGGAAGGTGGCGGTGGTGACGGGCGCGGCGAGCGGGATTGGGCGAGCGATCGCGCAGCGCTTCGCGAAGGAAGGGGCGTGCGTGGTGGTGAGCGACGTCAACGCGGAGGGGGCACGCGCGGTGGCGGAGGGAATCGTCAAGGAGAGCGGCGACGGTCGCGCGATCTCGGTGAGGACGGACGTGGCCGACGAAGCGGACGTGGCGCGGCTGCTCGAGGAGACGGTGGCGGCGTACGGCGGGCTGGACGTGCTGGTCTCGAACGCGGGGATCGCGCCGTTTGGGCTGCTGGACGAGATGAATCCGGAGGACTGGCGGCGCAGTCTGGACGTGAACGCGACGGGGCACTTCTTCGCGCTTCGGGAGGCGCTGCGGCTGTTCAAGCGGCAGGGGATCGGCGGAAACGTGGTCGCGATCACGACGAAGAACGTGATGGCTCCGGGGCGCGAGTTTGGGGCGTACTCGGCGGCGAAGGCGGCGCAGGCGCAGCTGGCGCGGATCGCGGCGCTTGAGGGAGGCGAGTTCGGCGTGCGGGCGAACATGATCAACCCGGACGCGATCTTTCGCGGGTCGACGCTGTGGTCGCCCGAGCTGCGCAAGGCGCGGGCGGAGGCGCACGGCACCGACGAGGCGGGGCTGGAGGACTACTACCGCCGGCGCAACCTGCTGGGGCAGGCGATCTACCCGGAGGACGTGGCGGAGGCGGCGTGGTGGCTGGCGAGCGACCGGTCGCGCAAGACGACGGGGACGGTGATCACGGTGGACGGCGGCGTGGCGGCGGCGTTCCCGCGCTAGGACGACCGCGCGGTCGCGGCCCGGGGGATAATGCATCCGGCCCTTGGTGAGCGGCGCCCAGAGCGGGAGCGGGGCTAAGCGGGCGCGGCGCGGGACGGGGAGCTACCCCCGATGCGCGGCGTGCGGGCACGCGCTCCGTCCGAGCCATCGCTTCTGCCCCACCTGCGGCGCGCCGGTGACGGCCGCTGTGACTGCAGCGCCATCAGCGCCGTCAGCAGTGCCAATCACGACTTCCTACCCGGTGGTGCCGGCACGTCCGGCGGCACCGGTGGCGCAGGGTGGGCCGTCGCTGCAGGTCGGCGGGCTGGAGGCGGATCTCTCGGAGACGCGGCGCCTGGTGACGGTGCTGTTCGCCGACCTGTCCGGGTCGACCGCACTGGCGGAGCGGCTGGACCCGGAGGACCTGCGGCGGATCCTGGGGTCGTTCTTCGCGGCGCTGGCGCAGCAGATCCAGCGCTACGAGGGGACGGTGGACAAGTACATCGGCGACGCGGTCATGGCGGTCTTCGGCGCGCCGGTGGCGCACGAGGACGACGCCGCGCGGGCGATCAGCGCCGCGCTGGGTATGCAGGCGGCAATCACGCGGCTGAACGACGACCTGGAGCGCGCGCACGGGGTCCGGCTGCGGCTGCGGGTCGGCATCAACACGGGGGAGGTGGTGGCGGGGCTGCTCGCCGGCGACGTGCAATCCGCCTACACCGTGGTAGGGGACACGGTGAACACGGCGCAGCGCATCGAGTCGGCGGCGCCGGCGGGCGAGGTGCTGGTGGACGAGACGACCTACCGGTTGGCGCGGCGCGCGTTCGAGCTCGAGTCCGTGGCGCCGCTGACGCTGAAGGGAAAGGCTCAGCCTGTACCGGCGTACCGCGTGGTGCGGCGGCAGGAGACGGAAGGGAGAGCGGAAGGAGAGCCGGAGCTGGAGCCTCTAGTAGGGCGGGACGAGGAGCTCGCCCAGCTGGTGCAGGCGCTGGAGGACGCCGCGGGTGGGGTGGGGCGGCTGGTGCTGGTGGTGGGGGAAGCTGGGATGGGGAAGACGCGGTTGGTGCGCGAGCTGAGGCGGCGCGCGCCGGCGGACGTGAGTCAGCTGGCGGTACGTGGCGCGTCGTATGAGACGCAGACGCCGTACGCGCTGATCGCGCACGTGCTGCGCGGCGCGTTTGGCGTGCGGGAGGGCGGCGGCGAGGCAGAAGCGCGGGCGTTGGTGGAGCGCGCGCTCGACGGCATCGGCGGCGCGTACGATGCCTCGCACGCGACGCTGCTGCTCGACGTGCTGGGCTACGGCGAGCGTTCCGTCTTCGACCCGGAAACCAGGCGCCGCCAGCTGGTGGGCGTGCTGCGGCGCCTGCTGGTGCGGCAGTGCGAGCGCGGACCACTGCTGCTGGTGCTGGAGGACCTCCACTGGATGGACGCCGCGAGCGCCGCGGTGCTGGCCGAGCTGGCGCGGGAGATCCCCCGGCAGCGCTGCCTCCTGTTGGGGACGACGCGACCGCGCTGGACGCCGCCGCCCTGGACGGCGCAGCGGTTGGAGCTAACCCCGCTGGGAGGCGCCGAGGCGCGCGCGCTGGTGGAGGAGGCGTTCGGTGGACCGGTGGACGGCGGGCTGGAACGGACGATCATCGAGCGGACGGGGGGCAATCCTTTCTTCATCCTGGAGGTCGCGCGAAACCTGCGCGAGTCGGGCGTGTTGGAAGAACGGAACGGGCGGCTGACGGCGCCGCCGGGGGAGATGCCGCGGGTGCCGGAGACGGTGCAGGAGCTGCTGGAGGCGCGCCTGGACCGGCTGGCGCTGGGTCCCAAGCGGGTGCTTCAGCCGGCGGCGGTGGTGGGGCGCACCTTTTGGGAGCGGCTCCTGGAGCAGCTCGTGCCGCAGGTGCACCTGGCGCCGGAGCTGGCGGTGCTGGAGCGGGAGAGCTTCATCAACCGGCAGCCGGATGCGTCGGAGCCGACGTATGCGTTCCGCCACGCGCTCATCCAGGAGGTGGCGTACCAGCAGCTGCTGCAATCGCAGCGGAGAGGGATGCACCGGGCGGTGGGGGAGGCGATCGAGCGGCTGTACGACGAGCGGTTGGACGAGTGGGTGGACCGGCTGGCGTACCACTACGGGCGCAGCGACGACGACGCAAAGGCGCTGTTCTGGCTGGTGCGCGCGGCGGACCGCGCACGGGCGCTGTTTGCCAACGAGTCGGCCCTGGCGCTGTACGGCGAGGCGCTGCAGCGCGCGACTGACGGCGAGGGGATCC
>DASTZM010000489.1:0-2700 GCA_035764305.1 Chloroflexota bacterium
CGCGCCGCGCTCCCATACCGCTGCGCGCCAAGTAACTCGTCCCGTTCCGCTCCATCAGGGAACTCGCCCGCCTCGCGCGAAGAGAGTTTGATTTCCACTCACCGTCAGGCAGCAGTGCCGGTCCGGTAGAGGGGGGACCCACCGCCGCGCGCGCCCTCGCGCCCTGGCCACCGAAAGGAGGCGCCCGGAACAGTGTCGCGTCGTTGTTCACTATTAGTGACGTACCGCATCATCGCCGTCTGGAGGCACTCGCATGAAGCGCCTGAAGCTGCTGACGTGCATCGCCACGCTGCTCGCCGCCGCCGTCGCGACCGCCGCGCCGCTGCCCGGCGGGACCCTCGATCCCCTCAGCATCCCCAAGTACACCGACCCGGTCACCATCCCGCCGCTGATGCCCGGCGTCGCGCCCAACACCTTCAGCATCGCCGCCCGGCCGCGCGTCCAGCAGGTGCTCCCGGCCGGCTTCCCCGCCACCCGCGTGTTCGCGTACGGCTCGACCAACGGCGCGGCGACGTTCAACTGGCCCGCGTTCACCATCGAGGCGAACCAGGGCGCGCCCACCACCGTCACCTGGCGCAACCAGCTGGTGGACGCGAAGAACAACTTCGTGCCCCACCTGCTCCCGATCGACCCGACGCTGCACTGGGCCAACCCGGTGGGCCCGGCGGACGGTCGCGACACGCGCCCGACCTTCGCCGTCACGCCCGGCCCGTACAAGGGCCCGGTGCCCATCGTCACGCACCTCCACGGCGCGCACGTCGACCCCGCGAGCGACGGCTTCCCCGAGGCCTGGTACCTGCCGAACGCCAACAACTTCAGCGACTGCTTCCAGTCGGACGGCCCCGGCTGCTTCTGGGGCAGGGGCACCAACTACGGCAACGCGCCCGGGTTCGCGACCGCTCCCGGCCAGGCCACGTTCGTCTACCGCAACGACCAGAAGGGCGCGACGCTCTGGTACCACGACCACACCCTCGGCATGACCCGCGCCAACGTGTACGCCGGCCTGGCAGGCTTCTACCTGCTGCGCGACGCTTACGAGAAGAGCCTGAACCTCCCCGGCCCGTACGGTAAGTACGAGATCCCGCTGGCCATCCAGGACCGCTCGTTCAACGTCGACGGCTCGCTGTTCTACCCGGACACCCGCGTCTTCTTCGACGGGTTCACCGGTCCGTACATCCCGACGCCGGGCTCCGACATCTCGCCCATCTGGAACCCCGAGTTCTTCGGCAACGTCATGGTCGTGAACGGCAAGACGTGGCCGAAGCTGAACGTCGAGCCGCGCAAGTACCGCTTCCGCTTCCTCAACGGCTGCGACTCCCGCTGGCTGGTCCTGCAGCTCGGCACGAAGGCGCTCAGGCCGGCCGGCCTCAAGTTCAACCTCATCGGCACCGACGGCGGCTTCGTCTCCGGCCCGCCGGTGGCGCTCGACACCATCCGCCTCGGTCCCGGCGAGCGCAACGACGTGGTGATCGACTTCTCCGGGCTCGCCCCCGGCGCGCGGGTCGTCGTCATGAACCTGGCCGCCGACTCGCCGTTCGGCGGCGCGGTGACGGTGCAGGACGCCGCCGACAAGTCCACCACCGGCCAGGTGATGGCGTTCGACGTGGTGAAGCTCGCGGCGCCCGACACCAGCGTGCTGCCGGCCACCTTCGCGCAGACGCCGGACGGGTTCGAGCCGAAGGCGGTCACCAACAAGCGCGTGGTGACCATCACGGAGTTCGACTCGATCATCGATCCGAACGGACCGTCCGAGGCGCAGCTCGGCGACGCCTTCGGCCCGCTCCCCTGGATGGACCCCTCCACCGAGAACCCCGCCGTGAGGTCGACCGAGGAGTGGACCATCGTCAACCGGACGGCCGACTCCCACCCGATCCACCTGCACCAGGCGCAGTTCCGCGTGGTGAGCCGCACGCCGATCGATCTGGTCGCGTACGACAACGCCATCGCCGCGTGTCAGGCGACTCCCAGCGCGTCGGGCTGCCCGCCCGATCCCAGCACGTTCGTGAAGCGGGGCGCCGCCACCAGTCCGCCGTTCCCGTGGGAGTCGGGCCCGAAGGACACGCTGCAGACCAACCCGGGCGAGATGACCAGGCTGGTCGCGTACTTCGACATCCCGGGCCTGTACGTGTGGCACTGCCACATCCTCTCGCACGAGGACAACGAGATGATGCGGCCGCTGTGCGTCGGGGGCGGCTGCCAGCAGTGACGAGGCGCCGCTGACGCGACCGCGGGGAGAGGGCCACCGGTCAGGCCCTCTCCCTGGCGGTCGCCCGCTCACGCCGCGGCGCGGCGACCTACCTTTTCAGCATGGCCAAGATCAGGCGAATCGATTCCAAGGCAGCGCTGAGCCAGCAGAAGGCCGAGTTCCGCCGCTCCGCCCCCGGCAGCCGGCTCCACGTCGGCGACCAGGGGGGGGCCGACGCGGCCCGCAAGCGGAAGCACGAGGAGATGGAGCACCTCCACGAGCAGTTCGCGGAGGAGCACCGGCAGGAGGAGCAGCGGACCCGCGACCGCGCGTCCCTCTGGCCCCTGCTCGTCGGCCTGGCGCGCGACAGCTTCCACCTGGCGACGGCGGTGGCGGCGGTGCCGTTCCGGGTGGCGCGGGCGGTCCTCCGCGTGCCGCGGCACGCGTAGCGCCGGGTAGGGCAGGGTCGGGGAGGCGGCGGCGAGCGCTACTCGCGCGCCGCCTTCGCGCGCGCC
>DASTZM010000490.1:0-5921 GCA_035764305.1 Chloroflexota bacterium
GCGACCGGCGCGTGCCCGTTGGCGGGCGTGGCCGGTTTCTGCTGCGGTCGGTCGATCGTGACCATGGTGGTGAACGCTCCCTGCTCTCTCTATTCGCCAGATCTGTGCCCCACGCCCTCACGGGCCGTCCGGGTCTGGGAATAAAAAAGTCCCGTCCCCGGAAAAGGGACGAGACTAGGAGAAGTCCCGCGGTACCACCCTCGTTCCCGCGCCGCTCACGCGCGCACGGGCACTCTTGGAAGCCGGCTCCAGAGCGACTTCCCCCCGACCACAGCGCCTGCTTTCACCACACCAGGCTCGCTACGGCTGTGGCGTCCGGAGGTACTCCTCTCCTTCTACGCCGTGCCGGCTAGTCTAGCACCTGTTCCCAAATAGAGCAATAGGTTGCACGATGCGCAACAGGTACACGCTAGCCGCGGACCTCAGGCGGGCTCCTCGAGCGCGAAGATCCGCCGGTCCGAATCCTGGACCCGCAGCCAGCGCGTCCCCCAGTGCGTCTTCTCGAGCGGCGTGACGATCTTCACGTGTGGCGAGTCCTCGAGCGCCGCGGCGAGCCCGTCCAGCGCCCCCTTCGGCACCTTGAAGTGCACCACCTCCGCCCCCGCGCGCCCCTCCGCCAGCACGACCGACGCGCTCCCCGACACCAGCCGCCCGGCGCGATGCTGCTCGTCGCCCCAGCGCTCCGCGAACGTGAACCCCAGCGCCTGCCAGAACGCGGCCGCGGCGTCGAAGGAGCGCGTCTCCAGGTACAGGTGATCGAGCGCCTGGACGACTCCGCTCGGCGCCGCGCTCTGACCGCTCTCAGAATCGCCCATCGGCTGCTCCTTTCGTGTGTACCTACGAACGGTTGGGCATGCGATCATGTTCCCCGGGGAAACCCCGACGGGACCCCGGGGGAGGGCCACATGACACTGACCATCACCGCACCGCTGACCGGAGGGACCGCCGCCGACGCCGCGGCCATCCTCCGCCCGCCGGCTGAGGTCGGGCGCATCTTCGACGACGCCGCGCTCGAGCGCTACGCCCGCGACGGCTTCGTCGTCGCCAAGAGCCTCTTCTCAAAGGAAGAGACCGAAGGCCTGCGCGACCACTACATGCGCCTCCGCCTCCAGGGCAGCTACACCGGAGACTTCGCCGGCGTTCCCACCGGCCAGACCGTCGACCCCAAGCCCGACCCCCTCGTGAAATACCCCCGCATGATCCACATGCACCGCTGGGACGAGGTCAGCCTGCGCTGGCTCGTCGACGCGCGCATCGGCACCGCCCTGCGCGAGCTGTGCGGCGTCGATCCGTTCGCGGTGCAGACCATGATCTACTTCAAGCCCGCCGGCGCGCGCGGCCAGGCGATGCACCAGGACCAGTTCTACCTGCGCGTCCAGCCCGGCACCTGCATGGCCGCCTGGATGGCCCTCGATCCCTGCGACGAAGACAACGGCTGCATGAAGGTCGTCCCGGGCACGCAGAACCTGCCCGTGCTGTGTACCGAGCGCGCCAACACCGTCGAGAGCTTCACCGACACCACCGTGCCGATCCCACCCGGCAAGAAGATCGTGCCCGTGCGCATGGACCCGGGTGACGTCTTCTTCTTCAACGGCTCGCTGATCCACGGCAGCGGCCCCAACTTCTCCGCCGACCGCTTCCGCCGCTCGCTCATCGGCCACTACATCACCGGCGACGCGGCGCAGGTGTCCAAGTTCTATCACCCCGTCCTGCGCATGGACGGCAGCGTCGTCGACCTGGGCGTCAGCGAGCGCGGTGGCCCGTGCGGCCGGTGGGTCGGCGACGACGGCGAGATGGTCGAGCTGTTCGATCCCAGCGTGCGCCCCGAAGGACCCGACCACGAATAGCGTGTAGGTACACGCCTGCGGGGACCGTGTACGCAGGCGCCGTTACGCCCGTTGCATACGACACTGACTCGGGGCCTACTTGTTACCGCCCTACCGGGTCACGCGGCACATGGCCTGCCCTACATAGCAGTGGTCTAAGCGGCCAAGCGGTCCGACCAAAAGGAGGTACCAAATGAAGCGCAGACCAATGCAGGCACAGCTACGTGGCACGGTTGTAGGGTGTCTCCGGGCCGGCATATAGCGCCCACCGGGCACACTCTCCTACCCTGACACCGTAGGAGTGCAAGAAAAGCGGGCGACCCCACGTGGGTCGCCCGCTTTGCGTTTGGGTCCGGTGGTGGTGTGCGGACGCTGCGGTGCAGACGCTGCGGTGCGGGCGCTTACGTCAGTCCGTACAGGCGCGTCGCCGTCTCGCCCAGGATCGCCTCCTGTTCCTCCTGCGACAGCCCCAGGTGCTTCTGGAACAGCTCCAGGTGCCCGGCGTACGTCGTCCGCGGACACCACAGCTCGGTTGGAAAGTCCGACCCCCAGATGCACCGCTCTGGCCCGTACGCGTCGATGAAGCGGCGCGTCGCGGGATGCATGTCCCGGAACGGGTACTCCTCGGCCGACCCGGTGGGCAGAAACGTCAGCTTCGCCGTCAGGTTCGGGTAGCGCGCCAGCGCGATCACCTTTTCCACCGTCGCCTCGAAGTCGCGCTTCGCGTCCAGCGCCAGGCAGTGGTCCAGCACGACGCTGACGTCCGGATGGTCCGCCAGCATCCGCGCCAGTCCGTCCGCTTGCTTCAGCGACAGCAGCGCGTTGATCACGATCCCGCACGCACGCGCCGCCCCGTACAGCCGCCGGTTGCCGAGCGTGTCGTACGTCCGCTCCGGCCCACTCGCGTACGTGCGCAGCGCCTTCACGTTGGCGCGCTCGACCAGCGCATACAGCACGTCCGGCGAATGCCGATCGTCCGGATTGAGCGTGCACACCCCCACCGCCCACTCCCCCGACCGCATCGCCGTATCCCGGACGAACGTGTTGTCCCACCCGTAGAACGTCGTCGTCTGCACCATCATCACCCGATCCACCCCCGCCTTCCGCATCTCCTCCCGCAGATGCTCCGGCGACCCCGCCCCCGCCGGCGGCCGGTACGGCTTCTCGATCACCGGATACGCCACCTCATCCGGCGAGTAAATGTGCGCGTGCGTATCGACGATCATCAGTTCTCCCCCGCTGCATCGCTTCTCAGACAGGAAGCCTCACGGGCCGGGGCCTGCGCCCACACCTCCGGCCGATTCTTGTAGAAGAACGTAGGAAAACGGGCCGCGAACGGAGCCCGATCGGCGAGGCGCGCCGGGTCGAGCCGCCAGTCCATGCGCCGCCGCGCGGGCCTCGCCGTCGGGCAGGACGTGGTGCCGCATGTTGCCCTCGTAGGTCTCGAAGGTGTGCGGTGTGCGCCGCACGCGCACGACGTTGTCCAGCCACCATGCGACGTACTCGCCGAAGGTCAACCGCGACGGCTCGACGAGCGAGCCCGGCATCTTGGTGCCCTTGAGTACCACCAGGCGGTCGAGGACCTGCTGGCGCGTCTCGCCGTAGACGACGCGGACGTCCTTGATCTTGCGCCGCTCCCCGTCCTCCTCGAAGTACTTCCAGCCGACCATGAGCTCGCCGCGCCACCGGCCGGTGGGCTTCTCCTTGGCGGCGCCCGTGCGCCGGAATTGGAACAGGCTACCCTCGCGGTGGCCGCGGTTGGGAGCGGCACGCTTGCGTGAGGGCTTCAAACAGCTGGCTCCCCAAAACACCTCTTCCCAGATGAGCAATGGGCCTTCACCGGTCGGTCTGGGCTAATCGTTCCGTCTGGACACGCGTCGCAGAAGTAATAGTCGTCATGCTGCGCATCCCGCCTGAGACCTGAACCCGGATCCCAGTGGGACTTCGGATCCGGCCGCGCAAACTCAGTTGTCGAGTACATCCGCCGATTCACTAGCCAGAGTCGGCGGCCATCGACATGAATCTCCGCCATCGTGCCCGTTCGCCGCCTGCTATATGGGCGCACCTCGTATGACACCGGCTGGCGGCCATCGCCCCCAGGGTCGGGCACAAGAAAGGCGTTGAACTCGCCCCGGAGGCGCCAGGGGCACACATCCTGCGCTGGTACGCTAGGACCGTCCATGAGCCTCTACCCGGTCCTGCGGAAGATGGTTGAGCGCTATATGCTGGGCGATCCGTCGATGCTGCCCAAAGTGCGGGAGTGGCTCTATTCGCACGCCGACGAACTGCTGGACTCGACGGATACCGACTTGCGCGAGTTGGCAGACGTCGTGTGGTCTCGTATCAGCGACTACGATGTACGAGACATCACCGAGCCGGAGGTTCGAGAAGGCATTGCGCTGGAGTTCCCGGATCTCGCCCGCAAAGAGGATCTGCGTCCAGCCGCCTCCACGACGCCGCTGGCCGGCAGCACGTGGACGATTGAAATCGCTGCCGAGTCGAGCCCGACCACCGACAAACCGGGAGATAAAGTGCGCGACCGGCTCGAGACTCGCCTTCGATCCCCCGAAGTAAGGGTGGACATTCATCGCTGGGGCTCGCGCTCACCCGCCCCCGCCGGCAGATAGTTCACCTCAAACGGCACCCGCGTTAGCAGACGCCGCCCGAATCGAACTTCGAACCAGAACGTCGCGGGCACACCCACGCGCATCGCCAGCCGAAGCCCTAGGTGAAAACCGCGCGTACCTCCGCCCAACTGAATGCGCTGCGTCCATCCCACTTCCCGCCTGCCGTCTGGGTGCACGAGTTCGATTCGCAACTCATCCTCGCCAACGTAGTCATCCGGTTTGATCGAAACGAGCAGGGTGTAAGGCACATCCACCGACGGCAGTGTTCCGGGGAGCTGACCGTCAGGTAATGGGAGCAGCTCGTTGTTCGGTCCAGTCAGGCCAACGACGACATTGAGAATGTCAATGACTCGTCCGGGAACAATGACGCCTCCTTCCTGCTGGTAGCCATCGCAGATGCACGCCAGCTGCACCCACGGCCCACGCGTCCGACGGCGCTGACGCCGCGCCTGTGGCTGCGGTGCGATCACGTGCGCGTCCTACTTCTCTGATTCGGACTGTTGCGCCGGCTTGATCCGTCCCAGATCCTCGGGGCGGACGTCGCCAATGATGTCCCGCCCGATCTCTGGCAGCCTCTTCTCCTGCGCGTCGAGCCGACGCTTGAGCTCCTCAATCTGCGCCTCAAGGCGGCGGCTCTCTTCAGGGTTCGACGTGGCTTGCGCACGCAGCTGCAGTTCTGTGAGTGCCAGCACGTCGGCGGTCCGCTGTTCCAACTCGCGTAGGGCATCGTCGGCTCGCCGCTCGGGCGTCTTCTCGTTAGGCACTTGTTCCTCCTACGTCCTCGCCGACACCAGGTCTCTCGGCGCCGGCCCGCTCTCGCGCGCGATCCCGTCGTTGTTGCTGCCGTCCGGTTGGTTCAGGTCCCGTGGATCCGTCAGCCGCGCGATCCGATTGCCACACATCCGGGTCGGCACACTCATCAGCTGCCTGTGCTCCCGACGGGACAATGACCGTCGCGTCGTACGGGCACACCTTTCCCTGCTCGACGTTCAGCGGCCGTACGAACTGACCACACGAGGGACACCGCAACTTGTTCCCTCCCCCACTTGTTTCAACCCCACTCGAAATGGGCGTCGAGGTTGCGGGAGCCGACGACAGACCAACTGCCGCCACGGATCCCGCACCGCCAAGTCGATCGAGGCGGTCGCGGATCTGCTTCAGCAGGGCGACCTGCTCGTCGATCTTCCAGTACCAGAGCCAGAACGCCCTGATCACCACGAAGACCACGATCAGGACGACGACACTGAAGAGAACGGTGGCGATGACGCTGTTGTCGTTCATGTCGCGGAGCTCCCTCTGAGTACGATCGCCCGTGCGGTCAGTCGTCGACCAGCTCGGCGGGGATGACGATCTGCGTCACCACGCCGTGGATGTGGAACCCCTCCCGGTCTTCGCGCAGCACATCGCTGTCGCGGTTGAACAGCTCGACCAGCAGTTGCTGGCGGCCGGGGATCGGGCACGCCTCACG
>DASTZM010000491.1:0-3056 GCA_035764305.1 Chloroflexota bacterium
GCCGCCGCCTCGATGGCAACGTTGCGGCCCCGTGAGATGTTCGCCCCCGGCCTCTCGATCACGCGCAGCTGAAGCGCGGAGGAGGCCGGGTGCGAGCGCAGCACGTCCGGCGTCCCGTCGGTCGAGCCCCCGTCGACCATCACCACTTCGTCCGGCCCGCGCGTCTGCGCCGCAAGCGAGCGCACAAGTCGCCCCGCGCTGCTGCGCTCGTTCAATACTGTCGCCACCACGGTGAGCCCGTCAGCTCCGCGATCGGCGTTCTGCGTTGCCAGGCGGTCGTACACCGCCAGCAGGCGCGGCGTGACATGGCGCCAGTCGTGTGCCTCCTCGGCCAGGCGCCGCGACGCGTCCGCGAGCGCCGCGCCGCGCGCGGGGTCGCTCAGGACCTCGATCAGCTGCCGAGCAAACCCCTCGGCGTCGTCGCTCACCAGGGCGTGCCTCATGTGCTCCGCCCCGGTGCCCGACACGCCGAGCGACGTCGAGACCAGCGGTACGCGCGCCGCCATCGCCTCCAGCACCTTGAAGCGCACCCCACTTCCCATTCGCATCGGGACGGCATACGCCCACGCCTGCGCGCGCCACTGCGCCAGCAAGGCGTCGCTGAGGGCACCCGTCACCTCGACGCCCGGCCCCGCGAGCGAGCGGACCGCCGGCGCGGGATCCCGCCCGGCCAGCACCACCCGCACGCCGGGCACCGCTTGACGTACCGGCGGCAGGATCTCGCGCACCAGCCACTCGCACGCGTCAACGTTCGGCCGGTAGTCGAGCTTGCCGGAGAACAGCACCGTCGGCGCTGCCGCGGGCGCGCGCTCCGCCGGCAGTGAGCAGTCGACGCCATTCGCCACCACGACCGGACGCACACCCGGCGCGATCCGCTCCAGCGCCGCCGCGTCCTCAGCTGACACGGCCAGGCATGCGTCGGCCGCGCACGCGTACAACGCCTCCCGCCGCCGGATGCGCCGCGCCTGGACCGCGGAGTACGCCGCGCGCGGCCAGCGCCGCATGCGGCGCGCGTCGATCCGCGCCGCGCTGGCTTGCAGCTCATACTCCGCGTTGTGGTCGTCGAACACGATCCTGGGGAGCAACCGGGAGTCGTCGTGCGCTTCGCGCCGCAGCGCGGCCGGTCCAAGCAGGTAGCCCGCGACCTCGAACCCCTCCAGCTGCACCACGTCGTATCGCCCCTCCGCCAACAGCTGCTCCAGCCGCCGCGCGAAAGCGGGCGACCAGAGGCGGCGCTCCATGTCTGCCCACCCCATCGCCAGGTCGCGCGCCCGATCCACCGACGTGCGGCGTGGGCTCGGCACGACCTCGATCCGCCCGCACACCCCGCGAAGCTCGGCCGGCGCCGGCTCTTCGCCGAAGCTGAGCAGGTCAACCGCGTGTGCCCGCGACGCCGCGTCCAGGAGGTGGTAGTTGCGGAGCGCCGTCCCCTGCGACGGCGGCCATGGCAGCTGCGGTGTGACGAAGAGCAGCCTCACGCGCTTGACGCCCCCAACGCGTCGTCGAACACCGCCAGCGTCTCGCGCGCCGCGCGTTCCCAGCTGAATTGCGTTACGCGCAGTCGCCCCGCCGTGGCGAGGCGGTCGCGCAGCGAGGCGTCTTCCAGCGCGCGGCGCATCGCGCCGGCGATCTCCGGCACACGCTCGGGGTCCACGAACAGCGCCACCTCTCCGGCGACCTCGGGCATGGACGAGCGGTTTGAGGTGATGACCGGCGCGCCGCAGGCCATCGCCTCCAAGATCGGCAAGCCGAACCCCTCCATCAGCGACGGGTAGACGAGCGCAAGCGCAGCGCGGTACAAGCGCGCCACCTCGCTCGCCGGCTGGTGCCCGACGAAGCGCACGTCGCGCTCCACGCCGAGCGGCGCCGGCATCGAGCGAATGTCTTCGGCCCCGGGAGCGTCGCCCCCGACCATGATCAGCTCGGGCCGCTCGCGCGAGGGGGCGTCAGCGACAGCCGCGGCGAACGCCTCGACAATCCGCGCCACGTTCTTCCGCGGCGAGATTGTCCCGACGAAGACGAAGTACCGGCGGCCGGTCGCCACCGTCGACGGGCCTTCGCTCGGACCCAGGAAGAGTGGGTCGGGCGCCTCGTACACGACGCGGCACTTGTGCGCCAGATCAGGCATCTCCGCCAGCAGCTCTTGGCGCGTCGCGTGAGAGACGCAGATGATGCGAGTCGCCTGCGCCGCGCTCCGTCGAAGCCCGTCGTAGTACGCCCGACTCTCCGGGGTGTGAGTCTCGGGCAGGCGCCAGAACGCCAGGTCGTGCACTGTGAGCACGGTGCGCCAGCCTAGGGGCTGCGGGCAGACGTGGTCCGGCGCGTGCACCAGCGCCGGCCTGAGCCTGAGCAGCTCCGCCGCAAGCGTCCAGCGCTCCAGGCGGTGGTGGGGGGGCGTCCACAGTACCGTGCCGCGCCGCCAGGCCGGATCCAGCGCATGCTCCCGGTCCTTGCGGCTGTAGCCCACAGTCAGGTCGCGCTCGGGCGCGACGGGCGCGAGCGCTTGGTAGAGGTGGCGGATGTACCGCCCGATCCCGGTGCGGTTGTAGTGCAGCAGCCGGGCGTCGAGCGCCAGCCGGCTCACGCCGGAGGCTCTCGCGTGGCACTTACGGCCATCCCGGCGACCACCCACAGGAGTGTCACAAGATGTGGAAAACGGACGAAGTGGTGATCCACCATCCCCGCGACCAACGCGCCGGCCAGCGCAGCGCACAGCCCGACGAGCACGCCATCGTCCGCGGACGTGTCCGGCGCGTTGAGTCGGCGGCGCAGCGCCGGCCAGAGCAGTGCGCCCAGCGCCACCCAGCAGCCCGCGTACAACGCCAGGGCGGGCAGCCCCGAGCGCTCCCCCACGGTCAGGAAGACGTTCGAGACACCCAGGGTGAATTCCAGGTCGATGGATTGTCCGCCGTCCCCCCAACCGGCGCCGAACAGTGGGTGCTGCGCGATGACACGCAGCGCGTTCCCCAACTCGCCCAGCCTCATCGACGAGGCACGGTCCTGCGCCTGCAGCCCGGACAGGAGGTGCCCCGTGAACCGCTGCGCCGCTGGCGTCA
>DASTZM010000492.1:0-6142 GCA_035764305.1 Chloroflexota bacterium
GCTGGAGAGGTAGGCCAGTCCCAGGCGCTCCGCCAGGCGGCGGCCCTGAGTCCCTTTTCCGGACCCGGGCGCTCCGAGGAGCGTGAGAATCATTTCGAGCCCGCCTCCTGCGCTGAAGGTGCGGCGCAACGCTGCGCCGGAAGGGTCGCCGTTTCCATAGTAGCGCGCGGCGGGCGGATTCTCCCCGGCGGTACAGCGCGCCTCCCGGTCCGCAGGGCTCATGCCCGGGACGTGGAAGGCATAAGCCGCTCCAGCTCGGCGGCACGGGCGGGGTGGTCCGCGTGGACGTTGTGGCGTTCGCCCGGATCGAGGCGCAGGTCGAAGAGCTGCTCCTCGCCCGGCTCGTAGAGCGCCAGCTTCCAGTCGTGCGTGCGGATGGCGCGGTAAGGGCGCGATGCGTTCCGGGGATGCAGCTCACCGTAGACGTGGTGGCGAGCGGGCGGCGCCGGATCGCCTGTGATGTGCGGCAGCAGCGTCGCGCCGTGCAGGCGCGCGCTGGCGGACTCCGGCGCCAGACCGAGCGCATCCACGATGGTGGGGAACAGGTCGATCAGGCTCACGAGCGCGTCGCATGTTGCGAATGGCGCCCTGGGGGCGGGGTGGGAAATCAGCAGCGGGACGCGCCAGGCGGGCTCGTAGAAGCACAGCTTGCCCGCCAGCGGGAGGACGCCGGTCATCTCGCCATGGTCGCTCGCATAGATGATCAACGTGTCGTCTAGCAGGCCCAGGGCCCGCACCGCGTCGAGGACGGTGCCGATCTGCGCGTCGACGAATGCGAGGTTGCCGTAATAGCCGCGCACCGCGTTCCGCCACGCGTCAGGGTCGAAGCCCTCCACGCCGAGCGCGCCCTGCATCCGCTGCACGCCGCTCGGCACTTCCTCGATCTGCGCCGGGAGCGGGATGTCCGCGTGCGCGAAACGCTCCCAGTACGGTTCAGGCGGAGTCATCGGATCGTGCGGCTTCCAGTAAGAGCAGATCAGCAGAAATCGCTCGTCGCGCTGCCGCTCGAGGTAGCGGATCGTCTCGCGCGTGACGTACGACTCGATGTGCTGCTCTGCCGGGAACGGCGAGGGGCCCGAGAGGTAGGCGCGGTTGAGCGGGTTAGTGGCTGGGAGCGTCGGCAGGTCGGCGTCGGGCGCGCGCCGGCCGTAGCAATCGACGTAGGCCATGCCGGAGGCGGCGTCGCCGGCGGCGAGGGGCTGCTCGCGCGCGTAGTCCTCGTAGTCCCAGCGCGTGGCGAAGCCCTGGTGGCGGTCGGGGCCGACGAAGTGCATCTTGCCGATCGCGGCGGTGGTGAGGCCGTGTGCGGCGGCGAGGTGACCGATGGTCGTCTCCCCCTGGTGCATCGGGCGCGCGTTCCCGGTCGCGCCGTGGGCGTGGGGGTACCGCCCGGTGAGCAGGCTTTGTCGCGCCGGCACGCACAGCGGCGCGGGGGTGTAGGCGCGAGTGAAGACCGTCGAGCGCGCCGCGAGGCCGTCGAGGTTCGGCGTCGACGCCAGCGGGTCACCGGCGAAACCGGTGGCCGCCGCGCGGTGCTGGTCGGTGAGGAGGAGGAGAACGTTCCGAACAGGCACCCGGAGGTCAGCGCGGGGCGGGATAGCCGCTGCGCGGTGGATCGCCGAAGTCGGGGATCTCCATCAGCTCACCGCCGCGCTTCGCGGACTCGTGGGCGACGATGCCGGGGAGGCAGTAGCGCGCTGCCTGCCACACGTTGTTTGGTGGAACCGTGCGGTTGGCAACCGCCTCGACGAAGTCGCACGCCAGGAACTGGTGGGAGCCCTGGTGACCGTTGCGCAGGCCCCTGAACTCCCTGGGCAGGCGCTGCACCGGGTGGACCGACGAAACGCCGGCGAAGAAGTCGTCGCGCAGCGCCTCGGGGATCTCACGCAGCTCTTCGTCGGACACGGCGCGGTTGGGGCGGCACGTGAGCGCCTCCAGCAGGTCGATCCGCTTGGATTGATCGTCCTTGTCGACCCAATATTTGGCGTACCACTGCTCCTCGAACGACGCCTTGGTGCCGTACAGGCACATGCGGTTGGAGTTGCCCTGGGGTAGGCCGATGCGGCGCAGCTCCATCATGCGCGCCATGCCGCCGTCGGCGGTCCGGAACAGCGCGACCTCGTTGGAAAACTCGTTCTGCCAGAGGCTGACTTCTTTCTCGAAGACGCCATCGTGCTCCTCGTCTACCTGGCCGAAGCACGAAACGTGGGTGAAGCGCTCACCGGTGACCGAGATGATCATCGACGTGGAGTGGGTGGGGTAGAGCATGGGCGGGAAAGAGGCGGTCTTCTTCCACTCATCGCCGCCCGAGTGTTGGTACGCGGCGTAGAAGCCGTGCTCCATGTCGTGCGTGTAGCAGCCTTCGCCGTAGACGAAGCGGCCGAAGTCGCCCTTCGCGAAGCGCTCGCGGCAGTAGATGACCGACGGGTAGTAGTAGGAGGTCTCTCCGTTCATGTAGACCAGCCCGGTGCGCTCGACGGCCTGGACGAGGTTGGTGACTTCCTCGAGCGTGATCGCGGCGGGGACGGCGGAGTAGACGTGCTTGCCGGCCTCGAGCGCCTGGACCGCCTGGGGACCGTGGAGCCAGCGCTGCGTGAAGAGCGCGATCGCGTCGACGTCGGAGTCGCACAGCTCGTCTAGCGACGCGTAGGTCTTCTCTATGCCGAAACGGGCGGCCTGTTCGGCGCGGCGCTCGGGGAAGGCCTCGGCCAGGCGCACCTCGCCGACGAGGGGATGGGCCTTGAACAGCGGTATGAAGGAAGAGGCGAAGCGCCCGGCGCCGCAGACGCCGATGGTGAACTGGGAGCCGCTGGGTGACTGACGTGTGGCCATCAGGTCCGAGTGTATGTCTTGAGATGCACACCTTTGTGCCCGAATCGTCCGTGTGGGCGGCATGGGCGGTGCGTGGAGCGTGGACACGGCCGCAGCGAAATCTCGCCACGGCCGCGAACGTATCGTAGGAGGTTGCGCCATGCAGATGGACACGACGACGGTGGTCGTAGTGGGGGTGGTGATTGCGCTCATAGTGCTCGCGCTGGTGGCGTGGGCGTATTCGGGGCGCCGGCGCTCGGCGGAACTGCGGGAGCGGTTTGGGCCTGAATACGAGCGGGTGGTGAGTGAGTACGGGGACCAGAAGATCGCGGAGGACAAGCTGAGAGAGCGCCAGGAGCGCGTCGAGGCGCTGGAGCTGCGCACTCTCGCGCCCGAAGAGCGCGTGCGCTTCTCGCGGACCTGGCGTGAAGTCCAGTCGCGCTTCGTCGACGCACCAGCGGAGGCCGTGACGCAGGCGAACACGCTGGTCAAGGAAGTGATGCAGGAGCGGGGATATCCGGAGGGGACGTTCGACCAGCGCGCAGAGAACCTCTCGGTTCGCCACCCGGAGCTGGTGCAGAACTACCGCGCCGCGCGGGAGATCGCGCGGCGGAACGAGCGTCGAGAGGCGTCGACCGAGGATCTGCGCCAGGCGATGGTGCACTACCGGGCGTTGTTCGAGGAGCTATTGCACGAGGCAGACACCAAGGGCGCAGAGACCAGGAGGGCAGCATGATGAACGAACGGCAGGTGGCGGTTCAGGAGCCCGAGCAAGAGGCTGCCGCTGACGACGCGCTGTTCTCAGAAACCGATGCGGGGTCGCTGCGCCAGCGGTGGGAGAGCGTGCAGGCTGGGTTCGTGGACGAACCGCGGCGCGCGGTGGAGGAGGCCGACAAGCTGGTAGCGGATGCGATCGGCAAGCTGACCGAAGACTTCGCACGGGAGCGGGCGCGGCTCGAACAGCAGTGGACCCGCGGCGACGATGCGTCGACCGAGGATCTGCGGATCGCATTCCAGCGTTACCGGTCCTTCTTCCAGCGACTCCTGTCGGCGTAGGAGGTCCGTGAAGTGGGCGCCGGGGCCAGCAGCTGCCGCGGGCGCCTAGGGCGCGCCGGCCGTCAAGGAGAAGTCGACGAGGTCGTGGAGCTCGGCCAGGTCGAGAGGCTTCGGAAGGACGGCTGACACCGACGGAAGGCCCTCGGCAGAGCGGACGGCGGCCGGTCCGGCGGCGGTCATGGCGACGATAGGCGCCTGGTGCGCGAAGGGCTGGGAGGCGTAGGCCTCGGCGAACTGCCAGCCGTTCATCACGGGCATCACGAGGTCGACGATCACGAGATCCGGACGCCAGGAGCGCGAAATGTCGAGGGCGTCGATTCCATTGGCGGCCTCACGCACGTCATGCCCGTCGTCGGCGAGCGTTGCGGCGAGCATGCGGCGGATGTCGGGGTCGTCGTCGACGACGAGAACACGTGCGGACGGTGAGTCGGACACAATCGGTGGTGGGAGCGCCCGGGCGCGGCGAGCTGACTTCTGTATCAGTCAGCTTACATGGGCGAGCTGGGGGCTCGGCGGAGAGACGGTGAAAAGGCACTGATCCGTTCCCGCCGCTCCCGCGCGCAAACAGTCCGGTAACAGTGCTGCAACGCGACGTGGCGGCTGCGTGGCACCCTAGTCAGGCGGGGGGGAGCGCGATGGTGGTGTCTGCGGTAGTCCCGGGCGGGCGCCGGCTGCGGGCCGCCGCATCGTTCGACGTGGTGGTGGCGGACGTGCGGCGGGTGCACGCCGAACGGCCTAGGAGCATCCCGCCCGGAGCCCTGGGCGCGTTGACTGCGGAGTTATGGGCGTATTTCTCGTTCGGGCCCCGCGGATCGCAGGGCGCCGGCGTCTTGTCTTCGCGTTGCTGGCTGCGCTGGTAGTTCTGGGGCCCGCTTCGGGGTCACGTCCCCTGGCGGCGGGTGGCGTGGATCAGCCGGGACGCATCACCTGGCAGGGGACGCCCTGGTACCTGCACGGTGCGAACGTGCCCTGGTTCAACTGGGGCTGCGACTTCGGGTGTGGGGTGAGCGGCGGGGTGAGTGACCCGGCGGTGCGCACGCAGGTTGAGGCGGGCCTGGCGAAGCTCAAGGACTCGGGGGTGCACCTAGCACGGTGGTGGGTCTTCGAGGGGACCGCGTGGCAGATCACGCGCGACGCCGCGGGGCTCCCGTCGGGGATCGACGCGCGCGTGTACGCCGACCTGGATGCGGCGCTGGCGCTGGCTGAGAAGTACGACCTCTATTACGAGCTGACGCTGTTCCATGGGCCGGGCAACGTGCCGGCGGCGTGGCTGACGGACAGCACGCAGCGCGGGCGATTGGTGGCGGCGCTGACGCCCCTCTTCGCACGATACCGCGGGCACCCACGGGTGCTGGCGTACGACGTGATGAACGAGCCGGAGCAGGACATCTGGAACGGCACGATCCCACAGGCCGCGGTGCAGGCGCTGGTGCGGGAAGTGGCGGCGGCGGTGCACGGCAACTCGACGGCCTACGTCACGGTGGGGGCGTCGATGCTGGACGGGCTGCCGCTGTGGAAAGGGCTGGGACTCGATTTCTACGAGGCGCACTGGTACGACTACATGAGTGGGGGCAACTGGTGCGCCCGCTGCACCGACTACGCGACGGTGCAGCAGCGCTACGGCCTGGACCGCCCGCTCGTGATCGGCGAGTTCTACGCGGGGCCTGACACCGACGCGCTGCAGCGCTACACGGACTGGCGGAACAAGGGGTACGCGGGCGCGTATGCCTGGTCGGTCTTCTCTGACAAGACTCAGGACAAGATGCCGATCGACTACGCCGCGGCGCGCTCGTTTGGCAGCGCATACGGGGACACCGGACCGCGGGCCGGCGCTCTCGCGCAGGCGAGCGCGACTCCATCCGCAACGGCGGCAGCGAGTGCGACGGCCGTTCCAAGCGCGACCACGGCAGCAGCGGCTAGTCCGACGGCGACGAGCGCCCCGGCGGCAACCAGCACGCCATCGACGACGGCCACCGCGGTCGTTGGCTCGGCGACGCCGATCGCCACCGTGACCGTGCTTCCGAGCGCGACGGCGCCGGCATCGTCCCCCACGGCGACCGCGGCCAAACCAGGACGGCGTAACGGGCAGCGTTAGCCCGTCAGCGCCGTCGCCGCAGCCGGCGTGTGGTTGCGGCTTAGTGGGCGTGAACCGTTTTGGGTGGCGCGGCCTCGCCGCAGGCGTGGATGCCGGCCTCGAGCGTGGTCTCGATGGCGCGGATCAGCGCGCGCGCTGACTCGGCCGAGAGCTCGACCGCGACACGCGCGCCGGGGCCGG
>DASTZM010000493.1:0-2949 GCA_035764305.1 Chloroflexota bacterium
GACGTGGTCGGCCTCTCGGTCTACCGTCAGGTCGTGGATCTGGTCGACCTAACGACGGCCTCCTACGTCATCCCCGGTGGTGTCTCGGCCAACCCAGAGTCTCCCCACTACCAGGACCAACTCCCCCTGTGGGCCGCCCACCGGCGCATCCCGATGCACTACACCGACGCGGCTATCCGCGCCGACGCCAGAGACATGCTTACGCTCTCACCAGGATAGCTATGGCCACACCAGACACCGCTACGCCCTGCGCGCACCTTTCCCAGATCGATCCGAACGTCCGGCCGCGCACCGAGGGGTGCGAGGAGTGCGAGAAGAGCGGAGACGCGTGGATCGCGCTCAGCCTGTGCTTGACCTGCGGCCACGTGGGCTGCTGCTACGACTCCAAGGGGCAGCACGCGTGGAAGCACTACGAGCAGACCGGCCACCCGATCATCGCCGCGTTCAAGCGACGCTCCGACTGGCGCTGGTGCTACCCCGACGACAGGTACGTCTGACCGCAGGGCACCGTAGACGCAGGCAAGCAAGCAAGCGAGGCAACGCACCTTGAGCTCCCCCTCGGGCATCCTCGACGTCGCGGTGATCGGCGCGGGCAGCCGCGGCGCGACCCACCTGGACACCATCACTGCCCTCACGGACCGCTTCCGGCTGGTCGGCGTGTGCGACGCGCGCGAGGAGCGCCGCGCGTGGGCCAAGGAGACCTACGGCGCCTCGACATTCGACAACCCGCTGACGCTGCTCGACCACACGAAGCCCCACGCCGTCGCGGTTGTCATCCCGCCCGATGCGCACCACCTGATCACCGCGGCGGCGGCCGCGCGCGGCGTTCACGTGCTGTGCGAAACGCCGATGGCGTCCACTCGCGCGATGTGCGACGCGATGATCTCCGCGGCGCAGCGGCACGGCGTGGTGTTGGAGATCTCCGAGAACGTGTGGCGCTTCTCGCAGGAGCGACTGAAGCGTCTCGCCGTCGAGGCCGGCCTGATCGGCACGGTCCAGCAGGTTCACCTGTGGTACCGCTCGGGCTCCTACCACGGCATGAGCGCGCTGCGCCGCTTCATCACCGCCCGCCCTACCCGAATTCTGGGTCTCACGCGCGAAGTGCCCGTGGCGCCCTACAAGGACCTGGATGGCGCCGTCCGCCGGAGGCAGTCCTGGGAGCTGGGGGCAATCGACTTCGGGGACAGTGGGGCGAACGGGAGTATGAGGCAATTCGCCGTCTACCAGCTGCCGGTCGGCTCGGACCGCGGCAACCTATGGGAGGTGGTCGGCGATAGGGGAGCACTGATGGGCACCGACCTGATCGTCTTCGACGGACCTGACGGCGCCCGCCGGCGCGTGCAGATGGAGACCATCACCGACGAGACATCGGACGGCAAGAAGGTGCTGGCCGCGCTGCGCTATGCGCCCGGGCAAGGGCTCCCGACGGTCGAGTGGGAGAACCCGCACCGGCGCTACGGCACGCCCGGCAGCGACGACGTCGCGCGCGCCGACATCTACACCGCGCTTCACGACGCCATCACGTCGGGCGCTCCGCCCACGCCCATGACGGACGGCTGGCCCGAGACGCCACCCACCGACGCCCGCTTCTACGGTCCGCAGAACGCGCGCGCCGACCTGGAGCTGCTGATGGCGCTACGCGAGTCGGCCGCGCGCGGCAACGCCTGGCTCGAGCTACCTCTTACTAGGGGAGAAGACACCACCTTCGAGCGTCGCCTCCACGACGAGTTCGAGGGCGCCTACGGCGCGCCGCCCTTCTCCGACCCCGAGGCGCTGCTTGCGAAGCTGTTCCCCCGGCGCGGCCTCGCCACCGCGATCGGCAACGTGATCGCGTAGTCGGCGCGCTGCGGAGAGGAGGCCGTACAGTTCTCCGGAGAGCAGACACGCATCATGCGTCCCCGGGGTGAGCGGCGGATCATCGTCATGGCGGACGGCGGCTTCGAGCTCAACGAGGCCAAGACGGCGGTCGGCGTCATGCGGTACGGCCGCGACGCGACTCTGGCCGTCGTCGACTCGACCAACGCCGGCAAGATGGCGGCGGACGTGGTCGGCGTCGGGCGCGAGGTCCCGATCGTCTCCTCGGTCAGGGAAGCTTTAGAGAAGACTCAGGACGCCAATACACTGCTTCTGGGCACCGCCCCCCGAGGGGGCGTGCTGCCGGATGCGTGGCGCGCCCAGATCGTTGAGGCGATGCGAGCGGGCCTGGACGTGATCAACGGCCTGCACTACTTCCTGGCGGAAGATTCTGAGCTCGGAAAGGTCGCCAAAGAGGCCGGCGTCGACATCTGGGACGTGCGCCGCGCGCCGGAGTCCCACCGCGTGGCCGACACGCGTGCCCACACGCTGCCCGCCACGGTGGTGCTCGCGGTGGGCTCGGACTGCAACGTGGGAAAGATGTCGACGGTGCTGGAGATCGACGCGCTTGCGCGCCAGCGCGGTGCACCGAAGTCGTGCTTCGTGCCGACCGGCCAGACGGGCATCCTCATCGCCGGCTGGGGCACGGCGATCGACGAGGTGATCTCGGACTTCACCGCCGGCGCCTCCGAGGACCTGGTCATGGAGGCCGCGAAGGAGTGCTCGCAGCGCGGCGACGTAATCCTGGTCGAGGGACAGGGCTCGCTGGTCCATCCCGGCTACTCGGGCGTGACCATGTCGCTCGTCCACGGCTCGGCGCCGGACGCGATGATCATGTGTCACCAGGCGACGCGCACGCAGATCCGGCGCTACACCATCCCCATCCCGCCCTTCCCGCACCTGATCCGGGTGTACGAGGACATCACCGCCCCGATCAAGCCCGCCAAGGTGATCGCGCTCTCTTTCAATACCTTTGGCATGGCCGACGACGACGCGCGCGCCGTGCTCGACCGCGCGTCCCAGGAGACCGGCCTCCCCGCCACCGACCCCGTCCGCTACGGCGCGGCGCCGCTGCTCGACGCGATCGTCGACTTC
>DASTZM010000494.1:0-5763 GCA_035764305.1 Chloroflexota bacterium
TGGCCATCATCGGGTTTGGCCCGCTCGGCGGTCTGATCTCGGGCGCGCTCGCGCAGCTCGTGCCCGCGCCCCTGGCGGTGGGAGCATGCGCGTCCGTCATCCTGATAGTGCTCGGCGGGATCGTGCTGACCCAGCCCGCCTGGCGCGACGTAGAAGGAGAGCTTGCGGCATGAGCGATTCGGGCGCGACGCGGAAGACCGGGGATAGGCCGAAGACGTGGGAGGACGTGCTGTCCCTCGCGGCGCGGGTGGGCGCGCGTCTCGCCAACCGCAAGGAGACCGTCGCCGTGGCCGAATCGTCGGCGGGCGGCCTGATCTCCGCGGCGCTGCTCGCGGTTCCCGGCGCGTCGGCGTACTTCAGGGGCGGCGGCGTGGTCTACACGCTCGACGCCAAGTCGCGGCTGTTAGGTTCATCACGGGAAGAGATGTCCGAGCCGCGCGCCGCGACCGAAGCGCACGCGCTCGTCCTGGCGCGCGCCGCGCGCCGCCAGCTGGACGCGACGTGGGGCATCGGCGAGACAGGAGCGAGCGGGCCGACGGGCAACCGCTACGGCGACCCACCCGGCCACGCGTGCCTCGGCGTGGCCGGTCCCGACGGCGTCGAGCGCGCGGTCCGGGTGGGAACGGGCACCGCCGCGCGGCTCGAGAACATGTACGCGTTCGCCCACGCTGCACTCGGGCTGCTGGAGGCGCAGCTGGGATGACTCAGACGACTGTGGCGCCGCCGTCGTCACCTGCTCCGCCTCGGACACGCTGACACAGCGGACGGGGTTCTGCTTTGGCAAGAGCCATCTCCTCGTAGCGCTCCTTTCCGTCGCCGGTGGTGCTGCGCGTGCTGCGGACGCAGCGCGACGCCGACGGCGTGCGGCGCAACCTGCCGGACGCCGCGGAGGAAGCCGCGCTGGAATTCGGAACGCCTCGCTAGGGGCGCCCGCGGCGCAGGCCGATCATCCCCAGGCCACGCACGAGGAACGAGAGGAAGAAGACGAGCGGGATCCAGGTGACTGGGACCGCCTGCGTGATGGCTCCCGCGATCAGGGAGCCGATGGCGCCCGAGGCGCCCACCGCGGCGGCGTAGGTGCCCAGGTAGACGGGCCTCTCGGCCTCTGGGGCGAGCTGGAGGAGGCGCGCCGTCATGGCGAGCGTGTAGCCGCCCCACGCCAGACCGCCGTACGCAGAGAGGACGAGCGCGACCCACGGCTGCCAGACGAGCATCCAGCCCAGCGGGATCAGCGCCGCGCCGGTGGCGGCGTAGCCCAGCGTGCGGTCGGGCCCCCACCGCTCGATACCACGCGCCCACACGCGCTGAGACGCGATCGCGGCCAGACTGGACGCGAGCGAGACGGTGCCGAGGTAGCTGGTGGGGGCGCCGAGGTGGCGCACCAGCCAGATGGGGGAGGCCGGACCGATCATCGAGGCCCCGCCCTGCAAGATGGCCGCGGCGAAGACGAGCTGCCCGAGCGCCGGCGACGGCGGGACTCCCAGGCGCCGCGCCACGCGCGGCCACCAGCCGGCGGATGGAGGGCCTTGGGGCACGGGTGGGCGTGCCGGCGCCGGGTCATCTGCCGCTTGGAGGCCGATGCGAAGTCCGGCGTCGCCCTCCGAGTCCCCCTCCAGGCGCTCGGCGACCGGCGCGAAGCGCGCTCTGGCCACCGCGGCGCCGTCGGGCGGCTGCGCGGCGCGGAGCAGCGCGGTGTACGCGCCAAGTCCGGCGAGGCCCACGAGCGCGGCAGTGCCGAAGCCGATCGCGTACCCCATGACACCCGGCCGCGCCGCCAGGAGCCCGGTCATGCCGAGCGTGCCCAGCAGCGCGCCGAGCCAGAGCGCCATCATGCGGTCGGCCAGGTAGCGCGTACGCTGCGATTCGCCGACGGCGGTGCTCGCTCGCGCACCCATCGCCGGACCCGCGAGCGCGGTACCGACGGCGGAGACGATCAGCGCGGCGAGGAAGACGGTGAGCGCCCAGCCGGTGCGGCCGGCGAGCGCGAGCGCCGCCGGGAGTGCGCCGGCGAGGAGCCACGTGCCGCGCGAGATGATCGCGGCGGCGTAGACGCGCCGCTGCGTACGGCCGCGTCCCGTCCATTGCGAGCCATAGAGCTGAAGTCCGTTTGCGAGGAGTGTGTTGAGCGCCAGGAAGAGTCCGAGCTGCCCGCCGCCCGCGCCGAGCTCAACCGCGAAGGCCGCCAGGAAGGCGCCGGTCGGGCCGCTCCACAGGGCGCCGGCTAGGGAATCGAGAACCCCCCACGTCCACGGTCCGCCCCGCGCCCCCTGTGCGTTTCGTGCCCCTTGAGAGTCCCGCGCGGGAGGGAGCGCGGGCGGCACAAACTAAAAACGACGAGCGCCTAGCACTCGTCGCAGTCTCGTTCCGTCTCTCCCCAGCTCTCGGCCCACTTGTGGAGCAGGAGCAGGATCTCGCGGAGCCCCTCTCCTTTTGTAGTCAGCGCGTACTCGACGCGGACCGGGGTCTCCGGCAGGACTCGTCGCTGGACCAGCCCTTGGCACTCGAGCTCTTTTAGACGCTCCGACAGGATTGGGTCGGAGATGCCGTCGATCCGCGCCAGAAAATCGCCAAAGCGGCTCGGCCCGTCCAGGAGCACGCGCAGCACCAGGCCGGTCCACCGCTTGCCCAGCAGCGACATGGCCTTCTGGTACTTCGGGCACAGCCCCTCGCGACAGGAGTCGTCGGCCAACCTGGACTTGCTGCTCGTGCGCGTCTCTTCCAAGAGCTGCGGCGGCGCCATGCGGGTCCCCCTGCCTTCCTGTCATATACATGCTATCTGGTCCCGCCAGCAGCGGCACGCCGCGTGCCCATCTACTGCAAGCCCCCCGTAACCAATCCGTCACCAACTATCGAAACTGAAGCGGCTTGACAAAGGGAAGCGACCGAGCCTACACTGCACCTTGCACTTCAAAATCTGAAGTGCCTTACAGAGGAGAAGGAAAATGGCCCGGCGCTCGGCGGTCGCCGAGAAGACAAAGACGGTAGCGCGTGTGGACGCGGTGGCGATTGACGGACCAGCGGACGTGATGGCGCTCTCGCCCGCCGCCGCCGCCGCGTCGCGCACGCGTCCCTCTGATCCCCAGGCGGACCTGGAGGCGCTGCCCCAGTACCTCCGCGAGATCGCGCGCGGCACGCTCCTCACCGCCGAGGACGAGGTCGAGCTGTCGCGCGCCCTGCACTCCGGCGACGAGCGGCAGGCCGAGCGCGCCCGCCGCCGCCTGATCGAGTCCAACCTGCGGCTCGTCGTCTCCGTCGCGCGGCGCTACCTCGCGCAGGCCGGACGCGCGGGGCACGCCATGGACCTGGGCGACCTGATCCAGGAAGGCAACATCGGCCTCTTCAAGGCGGTGGAGAAGTTCGACCCCGAGCGCGGCTACCGCTTCTCCACCTACGCGTACTGGTGGATCCGCCAGGCGATCACGCGCGCCATCGCCGACCGCGGCCGGACGATCCGGCTGCCGGTGCACGTCGGCGAGCAGTTGTCCAAGCTGGCCGAGGCGAGCGTGCGGCTCGAGCAGACGCTCGGACGCGAGCCGTCGCCGGAAGAGATCGCGATGGACATGGGCGTCCCGCGCGAGCAGATCACCGAGCTGATCACAGCGGCCCGTCCGCCGGCCTCGCTGCACGCGCAGCGTTCCTCGGCCGACGACGACGGCGAGGGCTCGGCCCTGGTCGACGTCGTCGCCGATCCCACCGCCGACCCGGCGGCGTCCGAGCCAGAGGTCGAGGCCGAGGCCGACGAGCGCCGCGCCGCGGTGGACGCCGCGCTCCGTCTCCTCAACCCGCGCGAGCGCGACGTCGTGGCGCTCCGCTACGGTATGCAGGACGGCCAGGAGCGCAGCCTGGCCGAAGTCGGGCGCGTCCTGGGCGTCTCCCGCGAGCGCGCGCGCCAGGTGGAGGCCGCCGCCCTCGCCAAGCTCCGCCGCATGGGCCCCAAAGCCCTCCTCGCCGTCGCGGCGTAGCGCGCCGCGCGCCCAATCGCGCTACGAGGCGCCGCCCGCAGCCGCGGCCGGCGCCTTTTGCCGCGTCACGCGCCCCGTATTCCCATCCACCAGGAGTGGGTCCGAGTCACGCAGCGCGGTCATGATGCCGGGGAGGTTCGCGACGGCCGGGATGCCGTACTCGCGCGCCACGATCGCGCCGTGCGACAGGTAGCCCCCCGTCTCCATCACCAGGCCCGCGGCGCGCAGGAACAGCGGCGTCCACCCCGGGTCGGTCGTGGGGGCCACCAGCACCTCCCCCTTCTGTAACGAGGCGCCATCGCGCGGGTGCCTCACGATGCGCGCTGCGCCGCGCGCCGTGCCCGCGGCCACGCCCAGTCCGGCGAACGTCTCGCCCGCGGCGTCCACCGACGCCGGCCCGTGGTCCACGGCGAGCGGCCGGTCGTCGAGCACCACGTCTGGCGCCCCCTCCTCGTAGTGGCGCCGGTTGCGCGCGCGGCGGTCGTCCACCAGTCGCTGCGCCCCCGCGCCATCCCACGAACCATCCACCAGCGCCATCATGTCCGTGCTGGTTAGATAGAAGATGTCCTCCGATGTCCGCACCACTCCGCGCGCCGCCAGACGCCGGCCGATCTCCAGCGCCCCCCGCCGCGGCGGCATCATCGTCAGTACCAGCACCGACTTGCTGTTCTCCCGTAGCGCCGAGGCGCGCCGCGCCTGTCCCACCATCCACCCCACCAGCGGGCGCAGCGGGTGGAAGCGCAGCCGCGCGGCCACCTCACGCTCTGCCTCCGCGCGACGCGCCGCCGCGTGCTCGGGCGGTGTCTCCAGTCCGCCCAGTATGTGCTGGCGCACGGTCTCGACCACGTAGGACGGATCCTCCACCCATCGCGGCTGCGCGATCTCCAGCTCGTCCACGCCCCGATGGCCGAACTCCTCCAAGAATCGCTCCATCGCGCGTCCGGAGCCGGTCCCATCCAGCTTCCGCCGCCAGTCGGTGGCCAGTGGGAGCGACGCATCCGGCGCGGGCTGCTCCGCCGGCGCGGCCAGCTCGTTTGGCCGGGGCAGCGACTGCGCCGTGAGGAAGAAGGCGCGCGCCCTCGCGTCGGCCGCCGCCGTGCGCGCCAGCTCCGCCAGGCGGTAGCCCTGCTCCGCGCTCGCGATCCCGCCGGTACCGGCCAGCAGGCGCGTCGAGAGCGCCCGCCCTCGTCCCGGCAGCAGCCGCTCGAGCGTGTTCGCAAGGTTGTCCAGCCAGCTCGCGGCCTGCGAGTTGGCCCGCATGAACTCCGGCATGAAGCGCAGGTACACCGCGCCCATGGCGTAGAAGTCGTCCAGGATCTCGGCCTCGGTCTTCGTGCCCACGTCCGTCGCCAGCACGCGGCGCGTCGCCGCCGACGCGTCGGCGCACGCGCGCTCGATCTCCGCCGCGGCGCGCCCCGCGTCGGCGATTTGCCTGACGACGCCGCGCAGGCGCCCCAATCCACCCCGCCCCAGAAACGGGTTGCCCGGTGGGACACGAATCTCGGGCTGCTGCCCGCCCAGCAGCCGGTTCATGCGCGCCGGCGCGATGCCGAACGCGTCGTAGAACATCCACTGCATCAGCGAGAGGTTGAAGTACGGGTGGCCGCGATACAGGCGCGCCCAGCGCAGCCCCGGCGGGCACACGTGGTTGGAGCGCCGCACCGTGCTCTCGATCAGGTCGCGCACCGTCAGCCGGATGGTGGCCCAGGAGAACGGCGACGGGACGGCCGACACGACCTCCTTGAGGTTGGCCGTCGACCAGATCACGGGCTGGCCGCGCAGCGCCTCCGGCAGCGGCTCC
>DASTZM010000495.1:0-2010 GCA_035764305.1 Chloroflexota bacterium
CCCCCTGTCGTACCGCCTGCATCCGCGTCCGCACTGCTCGCACCGCCCCCACTCTCACCGGCACTACCGCCACGACCCGCCGCCCGCCGCCCGGGAACACCTCAACCCCCAGCGCCGTCTCGCCGCCCAGCGCGGCCGTCACCGCCTCGTCGCCCGGCCACTGCCTGCCTCTGCTCGCGGCGCGATCGCGCACCACCTCCAGCAGCACCGTGCCATCGCGCGCGATGAGCGCGATGCTGTCCGCCGCCTCAACCCGCCGCGGGCCACGCACCAGCGTAATCACCGAGGCGGCCACGTCCGGTGCCGCCTCGGTCGCCCGGGCCGGCTCGGCCATCTGGAACGCCGCCGCCAGGAGCCGCGCCGCGAGCACCTCGCCCGTACTCCAAAAGCCGCGACCGGTCTATGATGCAAGGGGAGCTATGAGGGGGCGACCGGTTGCGCGCCGCACATCGAGCGGTTCCGAGGGGCCGGCGAAGGACCACGCTCATCGACGGTGGGAGTACCTCGAGGTGGACGTGCGGGTCGAGACCTGGTCGGACAGTGTGGGTCGGAGCGGCCGCCTGCCGATCGCCGAGGCGGGGCCGGGGCAGATCCCGAGCGTGCTGGCGCTGCTCAACGACCTCGGCGCGCAAGGGTGGGAGCTGGCGGCGGTGAGCAACACGCAGAGTCCGCTGATCTACCGCCTGCTGCTCAAGCGGCGGGCGGCGGGCCGCGGGTAGACGGAGGGAAGTGATGCGGCGGCGCGCGCGCACGTCGCTTCCACCTGCTCCACTCCCTCACCCACCGCCGCGCCGCCTGACGCACCCGCCGCACCCGCCGCCCTCGCCCACCACGGCGCCGACCCGGCTTCGCACGCTCCCCGGGGCACCGGGCGGCGGTGCGGCGACGGTGACGTCGGTGGGGAAGAGGCCGAACGCCCTTCAGCCGACGAGTCAGGCTGACCGTACCGGTTGGGTCCTTCACCCGGCGTTCGGCCCGTGCGGGGTGGCGCGGGCCGGCCGCGGGTTGCTAGTCTAGCGCAACGTGAAACGTGTTTCACGGCGCCGGCCGGCCGGCGGGCGAGCGCCGGCGACCGCGCGCGCCGCAACCATCTACGACGTGGCGCGTGAGGCGGGCGTGTCTCCGGCGAGCGTGTCGCGCGTGATGAACGGCACGGCGCGGGTGAGCGAGAGCGTCGCCCAGCGGGTCCGAGAGGCCATCGCGAAGGTCGACTTTCACCCCTACGACCTGGCGGCGGGGCGCGCACGGCGCACGATGGGAATCGTCGGACTCGTGATCCCGGACGTGACGAACCCGTTCTGGGCGGAGGTGGCGCTGGGGGCCGAGGAGGCGCTGCGGCCCCACGGATACGGCTTGATGCTCAGCAACGCGGGGGACTCGCTGGAGCGGGAGGAGGATGTGATCGCGCTCCTGCGCCGGAAGCGGGCCGATGGCGCGCTCGTGTCGGCGATGCGGAACGCGAGCCGGGCGCTGCACCGGCTGCGCGACGCAGGCACGGCGGTGGTCCTGCTGGGCCTGGGCGCGGACGACGGCACGTTCGATCTGGTCACGGCAGACGGGGGGCGGGGCATCTACCTGACGACGTCGCACCTGCTCGACCTCGGGCACCGGCGGATCGCCTTCGTCGGCGGGCCGCCCGATCAGGCGACATCGGTCGACCGCCGGGCGGGGTACGAGCGGGCGCTGGCCGAGCGGGGGATCTCGCCGCCGCCGGCGTGGATCGCCGAGGGGCCGGGGTGGGGGCACCAGGCCGGTGGCGAGCGCGCGCGCGAGCTCCTGGCGCGCCGGGCACTCGATGGGCCAGAGCGCGTCACCGGGATCGTCGCGGCGAACGACGTGCTGGCGTTCGGCGCGCTCGGCGCGCTCGACGCCGCGGGCCGGCGGGTGCCGGACGACGTGAGCGTCACCGGGTTTGACGACCTCCCGCTGGCCGCGCTGTGCCGCCCGCCGCTCACGACGGCCGCGCAGTTCAGCAGGGAGCGCGGGCGGATCGCGGCGCAGGTGCTGCTG
>DASTZM010000496.1:0-6475 GCA_035764305.1 Chloroflexota bacterium
CGGTCGCCACAGGGTGCCAGTTGACCGGGTTGACGCGGCGCCGTCAGACAACTACGCTCAGTCCCCAGGGAGGGAACCCAGACCATGACCGTTACCCGCCGCGCGCTGCTCCTGGCGAGCCTGCCCGCCGCGACCGCCGTCGTCGCGTGCGGCCAGCAGTCCGCCACACCCGCGGACACCAAGTCTGCCGTCCCGGTCACGTTCCAGTACTGGGATTGGGCACCCGTGTGGCAGGACCTGGTCAAGAACCTCGCAGAGAGCTTCCGCGCGCGCCAGTCCAACGTGACGGTCAACTGGGAGATCAACGCCACTGACTACTGGACGAAGCTCCAGGTAGCGATCGCCGGCGACACCGCCCCCGACTCCTGGCGCATGAACGGCCCCAACCTGCCGCAGTGGGCCAGCCAGGCGCTGCTCCAGGACATCTCGACCTACGTCGCGAAGGACAAGGACGTCGCCGCCAATCTCAAGGCGATGTCCCCCGTGATCACCGACTACACCAAGCGCGACGGCAAGCAGTGGTCGATGCCATTCGGGCAGGCGATCTCCGGCATCCTGGCTTACAACGAAGACCACCTGCGCGCCGAAGGTCTGGCGATGCCGTCAGAGCTGTGGACGCAGGGGAAGTGGACGTGGGCGGCGCTGCAGGAGTACGCCGTCAAACTGACGCGGCGCGACGGCTCGCGCCATGGCTTCTTCGTGAACAAGGCGTTCGAGACTGGGTACTGCCCCTTCGTGTACGGCAACGGCGGCCTGGTGATCGACAAGGAGGGCAAGAAGCCCGTTATCGCCGCCGCCGAGTCGCGCGAGGCGTTCGACCTGCTGGTCGAGATGTACACCCGGCAGCTCGTCTCGCCCAACAAGCAGGAGATCGCCCAGGAGAACGCGGTCAATCGCTTTCTGAATGGACGGCTGGCGATGCTGTCGCAGGGTTCGTGGGAGATCAAAGACCTCAACCTGAAGGCCACCGCCATCAAGTGGAACCTGGTTCCCGTTCCGGTCGCGCCGCGCACCAAGCGCAACGGCTCGACCAACCAGATGGCGAGCATCGCCATGAGCAAGAGCGGCAAGAACAAGGACGCCGTCTGGCTGTGGCAGAAGTACATCGGCTCCAAGGAGGGTCAGGACGTCATCGCGCGCGGCGAATACTTCCCGGCGCGCGTCGACAGCGCCGAGACGATCTACTACGACACCAAGCTGGGTCCGTCCAACCGCCCGCTGATGCGCGACGTGCTCAAGGTCACGCAGCCGATGCCATTCGTCAACGTGGGTGGCAAGACGGTCGACTGGAACCCGGTCGCCAGTCCGCTGATCGACCAGATCGTCGAGGGCACGCTCAGCGTCAAGGACGGTCTCCAGCAGGTGCAGGACCAGCTGACCGCGCTGCTGGCGGGTTAGTGGCTTCCTCGGGAGGGCGTCTCAACGTGCTCCTCTTCATGGCCGACCAGATGCGCGCCGACTGCCTCGGTGCGGCCGGCCATCCGGTCATCCAGACCCCCAACCTCGATCGCCTGGCGCGGGAGGGGACGCTCTGCTCGCGCGCCTACGTGCAAAACCCGATCTGCATGCCGTCGCGCGCCACGCTCTTCACCGGGCGGTATCCGCGCTCCCACCGCGTCCGCACGAACGGCGTGCCGCTGCCCACGTCCGAGGTCACCGTCGCCGACGTCCTGACCGGCGCGGGCTACCACACCGCCTCCTTCGGCAAGCTGCACTTCACCCCCACGGGCGCGCCGCCCGAGCCGCACCTCAAGGAGTCAAACCAGCTGTGGCGCGACCATCCCGAGGAGCTGGCGGCGTGGCATGGCCCGTACTACGGCCTCAAGCACGTCGAGCTGTCCAGCGGCCACAACTTTCCCGGCGGCCACTACGGCGCGTGGCTGCGGCGCGAGCACCCCGCGGCGCTTCCCCTCTTCAAGCAAGATGCCGCACTGCGGCCGCCCACCGGCGCGCACGGCTCATGGAAGTCGGCGCTGCCGGTGGAGCTGCACGCCTCCACGTGGATCACCGACCGGACGATCGAGTACCTGCAATCGCGCACGTCTACAGAGGAGCCGTTCTTCGCGGTCTGCTCCTTTCCGGACCCCCACCACCCCTTCGCCCCGCCCGCGCCGTACGCCGAGCTGTATGACCCGGCCGATGTCCCGCTGCCGCACAGCCGGGGGGAGGAGCTGGACTCGCTGCCGCCCCACTTCCGCCAGCACTTCCGCGGGGGATGGACGCGCCGCGGCCCGGTTGAGGCTGAGCGCCCCGAAGGCCTCCCGGAGGCGCACCTGCGCGAAATCATCGCCCACTACTACGGCATGATCTCGCTCGTCGATCACTCGATCGGACGCGTGCTCGACGCGCTCGACCGCACCGGGCTGGCCGAGAACACGCTGGTTCTCTTCACGTCGGACCACGGCGAACTGCTCGGCGACCACGGCTTGCTGCTCAAGGGTCCGTTCCTGTACGAGGGCCTGGTACGCATCCCGCTGCTCTGGCGCCTGCCCGGCCGCGTCCGCGCCGACGCGACGATGGATCAGCTGGCTGGCCACGTGGACGTGATGCAGACCGTCCTCGACCTAGTGGGCGTCGAGGCGCCGGCGGGCGTGCAGGGCCAATCACTTGCGGGCACGCTCCAGACCGGTGACGGCTCTGGGCTGCGGCCGTGGGTGCTGACCGAGTACCACACGGGCTACGACCCTGATCTCGGTCTGAAGCAGCTGCGTACCGACCGCTACCGGCTCACGTACTACGGCCATCCCCACTTCGGCGAGCTGTTCGACCTGCAGGCCGACCCGCACGAGGAGCGCAACCTGTTCCACGACCCGGCGAGCGCGGGACTGCGCCACCAGCTCACAACCATGCTGCTGGACGCGCTGATTGCGACCGAGGATCCGCTGCCCCCGCAGATCTCGTTCGCGTAGGGCGCCGGCGGCGCTACCAGGTTCCCGGCGCGGCGCCGGGGCGGACCTTCAACCCGTCGCGCTCGGCTTCGACGTACTGCTTGAACCAGTCCTCCAGGCGCGCGTGCAGCTCCCGAACTCGAGTTGCGTTGCCGGCATCGTCGACCACGTTGCGCCGCTCATCGGCATCATTCACGAGATCGAACAGCTCGTTCGGGCCGTCGGGGTGGCGGCAGACGTACTTCCACTCGCGCGTGCGGATCATGCGCACTGGACCGTACTCGTCGTAGATCACCACCTCCTCACGCCCACCGCCCGCCTGATCTCGCAGCGCCGGCAGAAATGATCGGCCCGGACGCGGCCGCTCGTGCGGCATCTCCATCCCCACGTACTCCAGCAGCGTGGGCATGAAGTCATACGCGCTGACCATCGCGTCGCTGACGTGCCCCTGGGGCAGCGTACCCGGGTGGGAAAAGAGCGCCGGCACGCGGATGCTGTTCTCGTACATGTTGCGCGGCTCTGTCCCGTTCCCCTTGCCCCAGAAGCCGTGGTGGCCGCATGAGAACCCGTTGTCGGACACGAAGACGACCAGCGTGTCCTGGCGCAGGCCGCGCTGCTCCAGCCAGTCGAGCAGCCGCCCGATCTGCGCGTCCATCGCCGTGACCGCGGCGAAGTAGCCCTTCAGGCTTTCGCGCTTCCCCATGTTCCCGCGCGTCAGCGCCCCCGCCCACGGGTGCGGCGGCTCCTGCGGGCACGACTCGAACGGGCAGTCGTCGTAGGATTCGACGATCTCCTGCGGGTGCCCCGTCCAGGGCGAGTGGGGCGCGGTGTAGTGGACCGAGAGATAGAACGGCTGCGGTGCGCGCGTTCGGCGGTGGTCCTCCAGAAAGCGCAGCGCCTCGTTCGTGATCACGTCGGTGACGTAGCCCGGCTCGATTCCCAGCTTGCCGTCGCGCACCATCGGCGCGTTGTTGTAGGGCCCGCCGCCCTTCTCGTGGACGAACCAGTGATCGAAACCGCGCTGTGGGCGCAGGCTGTCTCCCAGGTGCCACTTGCCGCTGATCCCGCAGCGGTAGCCGTTGGCCGCGAGCACGTCGGTGTACGCCGTGGTGTGGTCCAGCAGTCCGCGCGCGTCGGGCCCCACGTTGTAGTTGGGCCGGTCGGGCTCGCTCTCACCGGAGTACAGCCAGTCGTGGATCCCGTGCTGCGACGGGATCAATCCGGTCAGGTACGTCGCGCGGCTGGGCGAGCAGACGGGCGTCGCGACGAAGAACGTCTCGAAGCGCACCCCCGTCGCCGCGATGCGGTCCAGGTTGGGCGTGCGGATTTCGGGGTTGCCATAACACCCAGCTGCCCACGGCCCCTGGTCGTCGGAGAGGATGAAGAGGACGTTCGGACGGTCGGTTGGCATCGGGCACTATAGTGCCCCGTGCCCCCCAACATCCTCCTGATCCTCGTCGACCAGTGGCGCGGCGACCACCTGGGCATCGAGGGTCATCCCGTCCTCTCGACGCCCAACCTGGACCACCTGGGCGCCTCCGGCGCCCACTTCCGCCGCGCCTACTCGGAATGCCCCTCCTGCATCCCGGCGCGGCGCACGCTCTTCTCCGGTCAGTCGCCCGAGGCGCACGGCATGGTGGGCATGAAGGGCAACGTGCCCTGGAACCCGCCCCACACGCTGCCGGGCGAGCTGTCCCGCGCCGGCTACCAGACGGAGATGATCGGCAAGCTCCACCTCTTCCCGCGGCGCAAGCTGTACGGCTTCCACCGCATCCGCCTGGCCGAGGCCACCAACCGCGTCGACGAGGGGAACGACTACCTCGACTGGCTGCGCGACGGTGGCGCCGTACCGCTCGAGTCGCAAGAGTTCGGCGTGGCGCACGGCGTCTCGCCCAATGGCTGGGTCGGCCGCCCCTCCCATCTGCCCGAGCACCTGACGCACTCCTTCTGGGTCGTCTCCCAGGCGCAGGACTTCCTGAAGAAGCGCGACCCCACCGCCCCCTTCTTTCTCAACGTCAGCTTCATCGATCCTCATCCGCCGCTGACGCCGCCGCGCTTCTACTACGACCGCTACATGGACCTCCCCATCCCCGAGCCGGTGATCGGCGACTGGGCGCCCGACGTGCCCCCCACCAAGGGGCAGGACCCCAACATGTGGTTCGTCAACCTGGACCGCGAGACGATGCGCCGCTGCCGCGCAGCCTACTACGGGCTGATGAACCACGTGGACGATCAGATCGCACGGCTGCTCGACTACATGCGTCTGTACGGCCACCTGCGCGACACGCTGGTCCTCTTCACGTCGGACCACGGCGAGATGCTGGGCGACCACCACATGTATCGCAAGTGCTTTCCGTACGAAGGGTCGGCGCGCGTGCCCTTCCTGCTCCACGCGCCGCCCTCAATGGGCCTCCGGAAGGGGGTGAGCAGCTACGCCCCGATCGGCCTGCAGGACGTCATGCCCACGCTGCTCGACGCCGCGGGCGTCGAGATCCCGGAGAGCGTCACCGGCCGGAGCGTCTTGCCCCTGTTGAGAGACGGCGCCGCGCCCGAGTGGCGTGACGCCATCCACGGCGAGCACTCCGGGCTGTACGAAAACCCCCTGGGCAACCACTACCTCGCCGGCGAGCGGTTCAAGTACGTGTGGTGGTCCCAGACGGGCCGCGAGCAGCTCTTCAATCTGCAGGACGATCCGCAGGAGCTCCATGACCTGGCGCGCGATGCGGCGATGGAGCCGACGCTGTCTGAGTGGCGCGCTCGCATGATCGATCGGCTCCGCCATCGCCCCGAAGGGTTCGTGGATGGAGAGCGGCTGGTCGCCGGACGCCCCCACCGCCAGATGGTCCCCGGCAAAGACCCGACCGCCGCGTGATTCCCCTCCTCCTTCATGACGCCACCGCCTACACCCCGCGGCGCCGCCTCGATGCCGCCTGGGTCCTGACACGCGACGGCCGCATCGAGGCCATCGGCCAGGGCACGCCGCCCGACGGTTTCGACGTCCTGGGCGTGCGTCGCATCGACTGCGCCGGCAAGATCGTCGCCCCCGGATTCATCGATCTGCATACCCACGGCGCCGGCGGCGCCGACTTCATGGATGGGAACGCGGACGCTATCCGCACCATCGCGCGGGCCCACGCCGCGGGCGGCACGACCACATGGTTCGGCTCGACCGTCGCGGCGCCGCTCGACGAAACGATCGGCGTGATTCGCGCCGCCGCGCCGCGCGCCGGCCGGCCGCTCGACGGCGCAACGCTCGCCGGCATCCACCTGGAAGGCCCCTTCCTCGCCCACTCACAGTGCGGCGCCCACCGGCCCGAGCATCTCCGCTCCGCGTCCCCCGAGGCCATCCAGTCACTCCTGGAAGCGCTCGCCTCCACGGAAACCCACCGTATCACGGCTGCCCCCGAGATCTCGGGTGGCCTCGATCTCGCCCGCGCCGCGCATGCCCGCGGCATCCACGTCGCCATCGGCCACTCCGACGCCGACCTCGACACCGTCCGGCGCGCTCTCGAGGCGGGCTACTCGCACGTCACCCACCTCTACTCGTGCACGTCTGGACTGCGCATCGAGCGGGGCTACAAGACTCC
>DASTZM010000497.1:0-3006 GCA_035764305.1 Chloroflexota bacterium
GGGGCCGGAACGGGGAGGGTTTCACTCCCGTGCCGTATACGCTCGCCGTTCCGGTCACGCGCCGGTAGGAACAGCGGCGGTCGCGACGGGGACGGCGTTGTCGAGCTGCCCCTGCACCTGGAACTGGGTCTCGTAGAGCAGCCGGTAGGGCGCGCACGACTCCAGTAGCTGGTGGTGGGAGCCACGCGCGAGAATGCGGCCGCCGTCCAGGTAGGCGATCTGGTCAGCACGCAGGACCGTCGACAGACGGTGCGCCACGACCACCGTCGTGCGGCCCTCCATCAGGCGCTCGAGCGCGCGCTGGATTAGGTAGTCGGTCCGGGTGTCGACGGAGGACGTCGCTTCGTCGAGGATCAGAATGCGCGGATCGACGAGAAGTGCGCGCGCGATCGCGATCCGCTGGCGCTGGCCGCCCGAGAGGCGCACGCCGCGCTCGCCGATCAGCGTCTCGTACCCGTCGGGCATTTCTGCGATGAACGTGTGCGCATTGGCTGCGCGGGCGGCCTCCTCGACCTGCTCGTCGGTGGCCGTGCTGCGCCCGTAGCGGATGTTCTCCTTGATCGTCAGGTTGAACAGGAACGTGTCCTGGAGGACCATGCCGATCTGGCTGCGCAGACTCTGGAGAGTCACGTCGCGCACGTCGTGGCCGTCCACGAGCACCCGTCCCTGCGTGGCGTCGTAGAAGCGCGGGATCAGGTTGATCAGCGTCGTCTTGCCCGAGCCCGAGGGCCCGACGACGGCAAGCGAGTCCCCTGGTGGGACGTCCAGGGAAATGTTGACGAGCAGAGGTCGCTCGCGGCCGTAGGTAAAGGTGACCCGGTCGAACGTGAGGTGGCCTCGGAGGGGCGGGAGTGGCGTGGCGTCGGACTTCTCGGCGACGTCCAGTGGCCAGTCGATCACCTCGAACACGCGCTCTCCCGCCGCGATGGCCTGCTGGACCGACTGGTTGATCTGGCTGAAGAAGCGGACCGGCCCCCACAGCATGCCGACGTAAGAGGTGAACTGGACCAGGGTGCCGACCGTCAGCGCGCCATCCATGACGCGCTGGGCGCCGACGAACAGGACCAGCGCTCCGGCCAGCGCGGTGGAGACTTCCTGGGCCTGGGACCAGGCGCCCATCAGACGGGTGGCGTCCAGGCGCTTGGTGCGGATGGCCCAGTACTGAGTCAGGAAGCGCTCGCTCTCGTACGCCTCCCGGCCGTACGCCTTGACCAGCTTGATGGCGGCGACGTTCTCCTGGAGGATGCCGGTGAGTCGCCCCATCATGCGCTGAAGGTCGCGGAAGATGCGCGTGATGCGCCGGATACGGATTTGACAGAACGCGATCACCGGGAGCGCGGCGAGTGCCACCAACGTCATCGGGACGTCGAGCGCCAGGAGAGCGACGAGGTAGATGGCGATGCCGAACGCGGCGTCGAGGATCCGGATGGTGCCGCTGGCGACGAACGACTGGACCTGCGATACGTCCGACGTGACGCGCGACATGAGCTGGCCGGTCTGGTTCTCGTCGAAGAAGCGCATGCTCTGCGCCTGGAGGTGACGGTAGACGTCATTCCGGAGGTCCTGGACGACGTTCTGGCCCAGCCACTCGGTGAGGTAGTTCTGGAAAGAGTTGAGCCCCTTCGCGGCGGCCGTGACGGCGAAGAGCGAGAGCACCAGGCGCACTAGGTGGAGCGGGGTGCCGGAGACGACGGCCTCGTCGATGATCTGGCGAGTGAGGTAGGCCGGCCCCAGACGCGTGGCGGTCTCGGTGACCATGATGACGACGATGCCGCAGAAGATCAGCCAGTGGCGGCGGGTGTAGCCGAGCAGCCGAAGGAGAATCCTCACCTACACGTCAAGGTTACTGGCCCGGCCGCTCTCGAGGAGCATCCGTACCATCGGTCCCGGATGGAGCGCCGCCCGAATGTAGTGCTGATCACGACGGATCAGCAGCGGTGGGACACGCTGGGGTGCTACGGGAACCGCGTCGTCCGGACCCCGCACCTCGATGGTCTGGCGGCGGAGGGGGTGAGGTTCGAGCGGGCGTACGTGACCAACCCGGTATGCACGCCGTCGCGGGCGACGCTGCTCACGGGGCGCTACCCATCGTCACACGGCGCCTACAACGTCGGGGTGTCGCTGCCCGACGACGTCCCGACGCTCTCCGGCATGCTGGGCGCCGCCGGGTACGACACGGCGCTGATCGGGAAAGCCCACTTCCAGCCTTTCGGGGCGGACCCCGCGCGGTCCGTCGAATCCAACCGCGGCGCAGCGCGCGACCCCGCGCTGTGGCGCGAGTGGCACGGGCCGTACTACGGGTTCTGGCACGTCGAGCTGTCGATGGGGCACGGACCGGGTGGGACCGAGGGGCACTACGGCGAGTGGCTGCGCCAGACCGCGCCCGAGGTGCTGACGCTCTTTCCGAAGGCCGCGGCCCTGGCGCCGTCGAGCGTGCCGATCGGGTCGTGGAAGTCGGCCGTGCCGATCGAGTACCACTCCACCACCTGGACCGCGGACCGGACCATCGCGTATCTGGAAGCCCGATCTGAGTCGCAGCCGCCGTTCTTCTTGTGGACCAGCTTCCAGGACCCGCACCATCCGTTCTGCCCGCCGCGCCCGTACTGCGACATGTACCCGCCGGAGGCCGTCTCGCTGCCCTCGCGCGGCCCAGGCGAGCTGGACAGGCTCCCGCCCCACTTCCGGCACGCCTACGAGGGCACCCAGGACGCCCTGCCGTACGCGCGCGGGCGGCTGTCGGGCACCGATCCGAAAGGCTACGTGCGAATGACGGAAGCGCACGCGCGGGAGGTGATCGCCCACTACTACGGCATGGTGTCGCTGATCGACGACGCGGTGGGGCGCATCCTGGCGGCCCTCGAGCGGCTCGGTCTGGCGCGGGACACGGTGGTCGTGTTCGGGACCGACCACGGCGAGCTGCTGGGCGACCACGGACTGTGGCTCAAGGGCCCCTTCCTGTACGAAGGACTGATCCGCGTACCCTATCTGTGGCGGTACCCGGCCGCG
>DASTZM010000498.1:0-11424 GCA_035764305.1 Chloroflexota bacterium
GGGCGGCAGGGAATCCACATCGACGAGCGTCGCCCGCGACGCAGGAGAAATGCATGCGAACCAAAGTTGCCGTACTGATGGTGGTGGCGCTGATCTTGAGCACGCTGCTGCCTTCTGGCGTGCTCGCCCAGGGCGCCGGACCGGGCGCCGGCCCGAGGCGAGACGCCCCCACGCCACCGGCGGACGAAGCGCGATCGGGGTCAGGCGCGCCGCTCGCGCCACGCGATCCGGCGCGGGACGCGAGGCGCTTCCCCAGCGATCGCGCAGCCGATCCAGAGGGCAGCCGCCCCGCCGATGCGCGGTCGCAGAGCCCATTCGCGACCGTCCCGGAGAACCTGCGCGAGCTGCCGAAGATCGTCCCTCCCCCTCCCAAGAGTGGGGCGGCGGGGTTGTCGAGCCCGACCGAGATCGAGGTCTACGACGTCGCGACCCGGGCCTCCTCACGTCTGCCAGACAGCATTGCCTCGGCAGAGAGTTCGACCGACGGCGTGCGGAAGGTCGAGGGCTACAAGGGCCTCATTCCCGGCGGCGAGTCGACGCTCGACGGCCGCGCCGATCCGGAGTCCATCATCGGCGCCGACGACCGCGTCCAGATCACGAACACCACCGACTTCCCCTGGCGCACCGTCGTCAACATCACGTCCAACTTCCCGTCGGGCTCCGGCGGCTGCACCGGTGAGATGATCGATTCATTCCATCTGTTCACCGCCGGCCACTGCGTGCACGACGGCGTGAGCTGGGCCAACTCGATGCAGGTCTGGCCCGGTCGGAGCGGCGCGAGCATGCCATACAACTACGCCTGGGCCACGTACTTCCGCAGCTATACGGCCTGGACGGTCAACCAGGACCACGAGCACGACTGGGCCGTCGTCACGCTCGATCGTCCCATCGGCAGTTGGACGGGCTGGATGGGCCGCGGGACCTGGACGTGCAACTGGCCCTACATCTTTGGGTTCGGCTGTGACGGCATCTACGGTGGCACGTGGAATAACGCCGGCTATCCCGACTTGGCTCCCGGTGGGGCCTCCGGCGCCGATCGGATGTACTTCGACGCCGACTCGGGCCAGAAAGCCAACGCCAATAACCACTGGTACTACAACGACACGCGCCCCGGCAATAGCGGCGGTCCGGTCTGGTACTACGACGGCACCAACCGGTACATCGGCACCATCCACGCCTACGGCGACGATGGCTCAGGTGCCAACCACGGCACCCGCCTGAACCAGGACAAGTTCGACCAGACGAACGCCTGGCTCGCCGCCGACGCGCCGAACCCGCCGCCCAACCGCGCCGACCTGTTCGACGACGGCCAGGCGTTTCTGTACGCCGGACCCACCACCGTCAGGCGCGGCCAGACCGTCATGAACGTCGGCAGCGACGTCCGGAACTTTGGGACGGGTGGCTCGGGCTTCTTCTGGGTCGACTACTTCCTGTCGTCCAACACCTTCATCAGCACCAGCGACTGGCTGATCTGCTTCCACGGTGTCAGCAACGTCCCCGCCTCCATGCCGTGGGGCGCTTGGGAGAACTCCGACTGCAGCGGTACCGTGCCAGCCAATATCCCGCTCGGCACCTACTACTTCGGCGCCCTCATCGATACCTTCAACGACGTGGCCGAGTACGACGAAGGCAACAACCAGGTCTACAAGATCGCCTACCAGATTACCGTCCTCCCCGCCCAGTACACCCTGGCCGTGACAAAGGCCGGGACCGGCGCTGGCACCGTGACCAGCAGCCCCGCCGGCATCAATTGCGGTGCCGACTGCTCCGAGCTCTACAACGAAGGCACCGTCGTCAACCTCACCGCCGTTGCCGCCGCCGGCTCCGTCTTCACCGGCTGGAGTGGCGCCTGCGCCGGTACGGGCGCGTGCAGTGTGACCATGAACGCCGCCAAGGGCGTTACGGCCACCTTCCAGCCCGCCCGCACACTCACCGTCCAGAAGGCCGGCAACGGGAACGGCACCGTCACCAGCAACCCGGCGGGCATCAATTGCCCCGGCGACTGCACCGAGAACTACGGCAACGGCACAGTCGTCACGCTCACGGCCGCCGCCGCCGCTGGCTCGAGCTTCACCGGCTGGAACGGTGCTTGCTCCGGCAAGCTGCCCACCTGCAGTGTGACGATGGACGCCTCCAAGTCCGTGAAGGCCACCTTCAAGCTGAACGCCGACCTGCGGGTGATCAAGTCCGACTCGCCCGACCCGGTCACGGTAGGTGGAACCCTCACCTACACCATCACCGTCACCAACTTGGGACCAAACAACACGAGTGGCGTCAAGGTCAATGACACGTTGCCCAGCAGTCTCGTCTACCTGTCGTCGTCCGCCTCTCAAGGCACCATCACCACCACGACGACCTCTACGGGAGCTACCAAGGTCACACTCACCGGGGTTTCGCTCGCCAGCGGCGCCAGCGCCACACTCACCATCTCGGTGAGACCCACCGTGGCCGGCACGCTGAAGAACGTCGCCAGCGCCACCACCAGCGTGACCTTCGACCCCGTCGCGGGGAACAACAAGGGAGTCGCCACCACCACTGTGAGTGCCGCCGGCGCCTCGGCTTCCACTTCCATGACGACAGAGGCGTCGCGCCTCCCCGCGCACGCCATGGAAAGCGCCGACGAGCCCGACGAGGAGGTCGACGACTAGCGCAGAGCGCGATACGCCGGCAGGCTGAGCCTGTCGAGTGTCTCACCGCCGTTTCCACCCCGCGATCTTCCGTCCCCGGGGTGGAAACGGCGCAGCGCCTCTCAACGCCTTCGCAACTCGCCGTTAACCGGCCGGCCCGGCGGTCCACCTAGGATCGTGCACAACACAAGTGGCCATCTCACAGCCCAGGCTCATCCCCAGTCCGTCCGTGGTCAGCGCCGACCTCGACAACACCGCCGTCCTGCTCAACGTCGAGACGGGCGTCTACTTCGGACTCGACGCCATCGGCACCAGGATCTGGGCCCTTCTCGGTGACGGCGCGCCGCCCGAGCGCATCGTCGACGCGCTCTTGGACGAGTACGAAGTCGAGCGTTCTCGCCTCTCCGACGACGTCGACGCCTTCATCGCCGCGCTGGTTGCCAAGGGTCTCCTACGGATCGAGGCAGAGTAGGTGCCCGGCAACGCTCTCCGGGCGGCCAGGCGTTTCATCGCCGTCTCGTTCGCCGACCGCTGGCTCCTCGCCGCGGCGCTGACCGACCTCATGGTCACCACCGCTGCCCTGCGCCTCGTGGGGTTCCGGCGAGTCCTTCGCCACATCGAGCGCAAGCCGCCGCTGCTCGGGCCTGACGTGGTGACGCTCGACCATGCCCGCCGTGCGCGGCGCCACGACCGCTCGATCGGCGCGGCGGCCCGCCTGCCGTTGGTTGGCGGCCACTGCCTGCAGCGCTCGCTCGCCCTGCACCGCGTGCTGCGCCGCAAGGGTCTGCCCAGCGAGCTCCGCATCGGCGTCCGCCGCGTTGACGGCCGGCTCGCCGCTCACGCCTGGGTCGAGCTCGGACCGTTCCTCGTCAACGATCGGCCCGCCGCCGTGTCCCAGTTCACGCCGTTGCGCGACGTTCACGCCCTGCCCGGTTGGGCCGCCGCGATCGGCGGTGCGCACGGCGCCGCGCCCCGCGGGAGCCGGGTGTGACCGCCATCGCGAGCGCGCACGGCGCCTCGACCGTGCTGGCGGCCCCCGCCCGCGCTTCGGAGCAAGCGCGCCACTCCTACCGCCTCTACCACCTGATGGTGGAGAGCCAGGTCCCGCTCCCACTTCTCGTGGAGGAGCCACACACTGCCGTTCCAGACGTCATCCTACGCTTCGGCAACTCGGCCTACGCCGCACCCCCCGCCGGCAGTCGCCTCGTCGCTGGCCTCCCGTGCGACGGTCCATGCCACAACGGCCGGTACGTCACCACCGTGCACCGCGGGGACGAGGGCGTCTGGTTCTGGCACGAGACCGTCGGCACCTTCTTCGTCGGCCACGACCCTCGGGTGATTCACTTCTCCCCCGAGCCACACGCCAGCGCACGCGCCATCGCGCTTACCTTCGTCGGGCAGGTCGCCACGTTTGTCCTCCACCGGCTCGGTTACCCGAGTCTGCACGCCAGCGCCGTCGTGACTCCGCGCGGCGCCGTCGCGTTCCTCGGTCATCCCGGCCACGGCAAGTCCACGATGGCCGCGCACTTCCTGCGCCGCGGCGCCACCCTCCTCACCGACGACGTGCTCCCGCTCCGCCTCCTGGAAGGCGCCGTCCAGGGGTGCCCTGGCCTTCCCTTCATGAAGGTCTGGCAGAGCAGCGTCGAAGGCGCTCTCGGACTGCCGGACCACCTCCCCACCCTTACTGAGAAATACGAGAAGCGCCAGCTCGCCGTCGCGGGCCGCTACGACTTCGCCTCGGACCCCAGCGCCATGGGCGCGGTCTACGTGCTCAACCGCTATGACCCCGTCCGCGCCGGCAGCGCGACCACCACAGTGCGCCGCCTGACGCGCCAGCAGGGCATCACCGCACTCTTGGAACACGCTTCCAACCGCGCGTTTCTCAGCCCGGTGGAGAACGCCGCGCTCCTTCCCCTTCTCGCCCGTGTCACGGCCCAATCACCCGTCCGCCTGCTCACCTATCCCAGCGGCTTCCAGCACACCACCGCCGTGCTCGAAGCGCTGCACGCTGATCTGGAGCAGGCGGCGTGAGCGGCCTGGCCGCCATCTTCCACCGAGACGGTCGCCCTGCCGGGCAGGAGACCGTCTGGGAGATGCTCGCCGCCGCGCCCCACCGCGGTCCGGATGGCATGCACCTGCGCCTCTTCGGTCCCGCGGCGCTTGGCCACGCCAAGTTTGCCGTCACACCGGAGGAATCAGAAGAGTGGCAGCCGGTCGTCAGCCCGCGCACCGGCTGCGCCATCGTCTGCGACGCCCGGCTGGACAACCGTCCCGAGCTGCTGGCCGCTCTTCCCGATCGAATCCCCCACACCGCCAGTGACGCCGAGCTGCTCCTCCGCGCCTACGAAGCCTGGGGCCTCGGCGCCTTCGCCCGTCTACTGGGAGACTTCGCGCTCGTCGTCTGGGATCCGCGCCGCCTGTGGATCGTGTGCGCCAGGGATACCAGCGGACAGCGCGCCCTCTTCTACCGCGTCGACGGCTCCACCTTCGGCGCCGCCTCCGAGATTCAGCAGCTCCTCCAGGACCCCGGCGTCGCCGTCGAGCCCGACGACGAGCGCGTGCGCGACTACCTCGTCCCGCTCAACATCAGCCGCACCGAGAAGGACCACGCCGCCACCTTCTATAGAGGAGTCAGCTCCCTTCCCGCGGGCCACTTCGCGGTCGTCACGTCCGACTCGATCCGTGTCGAGCGATACTGGGATCTTCAGCCACCGCGCGAGATCCGGTACCGCTCGGAAGCCCAGTACGCCGAGCACTACCATGCCCTCTTCTCGGAGGTCGTGCGCGCTCGCCTCCGGACCGCCCACCCCGTCGGCATCCTCCTCAGCGGCGGCCTCGACTCGTCCTCCGTCGCCTGCGTCGCCCAGGAGGCGTACCGCGCCGGCCACGCCGTCGACCACGGCTTCGTCGGCGTCAGCGCCGTCTTCGACGGCCTCGAGTGTGACGAGCGCACTCTGGTCGAGGACATCCAGCGCATGTACGACTTCCCCACGAAGTTCGTTCCCTTCTCCCCCTCAGGCGGCAGCTGGCTTCGGCCCGAGCCGCGCGGCTTCCAGGAGTCCCCCAACATGGGTGCCGGCGAGATGCGCGACGCACTCTTCGGTGCCGCCGCCGCCGCCGGTGTGCGCGTCCTGCTCTCCGGGGAGATCGCCGACAGCTGCGTCGGCGGCTCTCCCTACGTCTTCGACTCGCTGCTGCGCCAGGGGCGCTTCCGCGAGCTGTGGCGCCGGCTGCGCATCTATCGCCGCACCTCGCGCGAGTCGCTGCGTAAGCTCATCGCGCTCGACTGCATCGGGCCGCTCCTCCCGCTCGCCGCCTATCGCCACCTGCGGATCTTCTACGCGCGCCGCCTCTTCCACCGCGCCGAGCGGAACCTGCTCCCTATCTGGATGCCGGACGCGCTCCGTGCCGACCTCGCCCAACGCCACCTGCGGCTTCTTGACGCCTCCGAACGCGAGCGCCGCTTCGCCAATCCCACCAGGCACGCCGAGTATCTCCTGCTGCGCCCGCCCGAGGTCGTCCGCCATCCCGTCCCTTGGCCCCTCGAATCGTGGCGCCCATTCGCCGACCGTCGGCTGCACGAGTTCCTGCTCGCTATCCCACCAGAGCAGAAGTACGAGCCGCATCCGGATGCCGAATCGCTCTACGCCGGCACCAAGCGCCTGGTGCGCCGCTCACTGCATGGAGTCCTGCCGGAGAGCATCCGCACCCGCACCTCCAAGACTCACTTCGGCGCCGTCTTCGAGACCGCCGTCGAGCGCCAGTGGCCCCAGTTTGAGGCCACCTTCGGACTGCACGCACGCCCGGAAATTGCAGCGCGCGGCTACGTCGAGCATCGCCGCTTCTGGCGCCGGCTCGAGTTGCTGCGGGCCGGTGTCACGGGAGGGGACTTCATGTACCTCATGCACATGGTCGGATTGGAGACATGGCTCCGCGCGCTGCTGCTGCCCCGGCCGCAGCGCGTGACCGTGCCCCCGCCACTGGGAGCGACGGCGGCGCCTCGGCGCATCGTGCGGCCGTCTATCCCGGCGGCGCTTCACATATAGGCTGCTCTCAGGATCGATGACTCCGTCAGCCGCCCAACGGCAGGCAGCGCCTTCGACCCTGACACGGCACGGGAGCACGGGTGCCTCTCGCACCCAAACCGCTCCGGGAGGAGGTGAGTACAAAGCATGAAGTCAACCTATCACGCACCAGCGCTGATTGAGTACGGGAGGATCGACCAGATCACTCTGGGCGCGACCGGCGATAAGCCGGACGCGATCGTCACCCTCAACCCCCCGTCTATCAGTATCAATCCCGATGCACCAACGTGCGACAACAATGTTGCGAGCGGTTACTGCTACACGATCACTCTGTAGCGAGCGCTTCGACGCACGATCGGTGCGCCGAGCACGGCTCCTCCGAGCGATCGGGGAGCCGTGCTCGGTCGGCGTCACCACCTGCCCGCCGTGCCCCGCCTGATGTCCTTCTCGATGCGCCTCCTCCGCGACGTCTTGGCCGATGTCCGCGGCGTAGGGTGGGTGTGGCTCGCCCTGCTCGCGCTCACCGCCGCCGTCCCACCCATCGTCCTCGCCATGCCCCTCGTGCAGAGGCACCTCGTCGACTCGGTCTTGCTCGCCGGACGTATCGACCGGCTTGTCCCCGCGCTCGCCCTTTACGCCGCGCTCTGGTTCACCAGCAACGCCGCCCACGTCGCCGTCGCGGCGCTTCGCTCCTATCTGAGCGAGCGCCTGGCCCTGCGACTTCGGCAGCGTCTCTTTGACCACAGCGTCGCGCTCTCCGTCGCCTTCGCGCACCGCACCCACACAGGGCAGACCCTCGCCCTCTTCGCCAGCGACGTGCCCATCGCCGCCGGCCTGTCCAGCATGACGGTGCTCGCCCTTTTCAGCTCTCTCGTCTCCCTCGCCACCGGCGTCATCCTCATGTTCGGCCTCAGCTGGCAGCTCGCCCTCGCCGCCGGCATCGCGCCGCTGCTGACCGCCGCCGCGGTCGCCACGGTCACGCGCCCGCTGAAGGGCGCCTCACTGCGCGTGCGCGACAAGCTCGCCCAGTTGACCGAGCAACTCCACGAGAACCTGACCGGCATGCGCGAGATCGTCGCGTTCGGGCGCGGGGGAGACCGGCGGCTGCGTTTCGGTGCCGCGCTCCTCGAGCTCTTGCGCCTCCGCATGCGCGTCGTCTGGATCGACTCCGCCATCGGCGCCGGCCAGGGCCTCTTCTCTCTCCTCGTCACGCTCGCCATCTTGGGATTCGGCGGCTACCTCGTTCTCCAGGGGCGCACGACACTCGGCACGCTCGTCGCCATGCAGTCCCTCTTCGGGCACGTCCTCGTCCCCACCCAACAGCTCGCCGGCCTTGTCACCGGTGTACAGAAAGCCCTCGCCTCACGCGATCGCGTCGCCGCCTTCCTCGCGCATGCACCTCGCGTCGAAGACCACGCCAACGCCCGGTCCCTCCCCAGCGTCGCCGGCGCCGTTGCCTTCGAGCATGTGGGCTTCGCGTACGAGCCCGGGCGCCCCGTGCTTGCCGACGTCACGTTCAGCGCCGCACCGGGAGAGATCGTCGCGCTCGTGGGCCCCAGCGGCGCCGGAAAGAGCTCACTCGTCAGCCTCTTGGCACGCTTCTACGATCCCACCGGCGGCCGCGTCCTGCTTGATGGCGTCGATCTCCGCCACGTCACACTCGCCGACCTCCGCCGCCACATCGGTTTCGTCTTCCAGGACTCATTCCTTTTCGCCACCACCATCCGCGAGAACATCGCCCTCGGCCGAGACGGCGCCTCCGAGTCCGAGATCGTCTCTGCCGCCACCGCCGCACGCGCCTGGGAGTTCATCGAGCGCCTGCCGCAGGGGCTCGACACCCACGTCGGAGAGCGCGGCGTACAGCTCTCAGAAGGTCAGCGGCAGCGCATCGCCATTGCGCGCGCCCTTCTGTGTGACCCCCGCGTCCTCATCCTCGATGAGCCTACGTCGGCACTCGACGCCCGATCCGAACGCCTCCTCCAGGAGGCGCTCGACTCCGTCATGCTTGGCCGGACCACGTTCGTCGTCGCCCACCGCCTCGCCACGGTTCGCCGCGCCCACCGCATTCTCGTCCTCGACCAGGGGCGCCTCGTGGAGCAGGGAACCCACGAGGAGTTGCTCCACCGCCTCGGCCTCTACCGCGAGCTCCACGACCTGCAGCTCGCCGGCATGACCGCCGGCCTTCCTGCGGCCCACCCGGGCGTAGACCGCGCGCTTCGCATGTCGCCGCCGGCTCACGCCCCGGCCGTCGCCGGCCTGGCCGCCGTGGGTCCATGATCGCGCCGCCTCCAGCCGTCCGCATCGCGCCACCCGTTGGCGAATCCGCCGGGTCTGGCTTGCACTCACTCCGCGTCCTCGCCCTTCACTGGGACGACGTCTGCTCGCCGTGGCGAATCGCCACGCCACTCGGCGCCCTGCGCCGCGCCGGCGTCGACGCCCGCGACGCCTCCATCCACCGGCCTCCCGACCTGGCCGGCGTCGATGTGCTGGTCCTGCATCGCCCCAACAGCGCCGGCGCCCTCGACCTTCTCGGGCGCGCCCGCGAGCGCGGCATCGCCACCGTCGTCGACGTCGACGACCTGTTCCTGCTCGACCACCTGCCGCCCTTGGCTCCGTTCTCGCGTGCCTGGCACCCGCTGTTCGAGCGCCGCGAGGCCGAGGCGCGCGTCGCGGCCGGGATCGATCCGTCCGAGGCCATCGCCAGCGCGCCGCTCAATCAGGTGCTCGAGCGGTTCCGTGCCTGCCTCGCCACGGCGGACGCCGTCACGGTCTCCACCGACACCCTTGCGGCCGCCTACGCGCCGTTCAACCCGGATATTCACGTCCTGCCCAACTGTTTCGACGACGCCGATCCACTCTGGTCTTCTACGTCACCCGCCTCGCCCACGCGGCAGACCGTCAACATCGGCTTTGCCGGCACCGACCATCACGTCGAGAGTTTGGAGCTGCTCCGCGACGCTCTCGAGCCCGTCCTGCGCCGCCACGCCCACGCGCGCATCGTCGAGGGCGGAGGCCCCGCCCTCATACCGTTGGTGAACGCGCCGCCCGAGCAGCTCGTCCACCTCGGGCAGCTGCCGTTCGTCACCTTCCCGCTCCTGCTCCGGCAGATGGACATCGTGCTCGCCCCACTCGCCGACGGGCTGTTCTGGCGCTGCAAGAGCAACATCCGCGCGATGACCGCCGGCCTCGTCGGTCTGCCCGTTGTCGCCAGCCCCGCCGGCCCCTACGCCGGGTACGTGGAGCACGGCGTCAACGGGTTCCACGCCCGCACCGCGGCCGACTGGACCGCCAGCCTCGACCAGTTGGTGGCCGACCCCACCCTGCGCCGTCGCCTGGGAGAGGCCAACCGGCGCCGCGCCCTGGACTACGCCATCTCCCGCCACGCCCATCGCTGGATCGACCTCTATGAGCGATTACTCAGTCGTCGTCGTCGCGCATAACCAACCCCGCCAGGTGCTCGGCGCCCTCCTCGCGCTGCGCCAGCGCGCCCGTCCCGCCGAGGTCATCCTCGTGGACAATGCCTCCACGTCCCCCCTCGACGGACCCGTCGCGCTGTCACAGTTGCCGGTGACGACGGTTCGTTTGCACGCCCCCCTATCCCTCGCGGCGGCGTTCAACGCCGGACTCGACGCCGCGCATCACGATGCCGTACTGCTGCTGCACGCCGACACCCTTCTCCTGTCGGATCCAGCTGCCGCCGTCGCCCTTCTCCACGCCCGGCCCGATGCCGGCATCGTCGGCGGCAAGCTCTTCCAGGACACGCCTTCTCCCAGGCGGCTGCTCCACGTCTGGTACGACGTCTGTCCGGGAAGAACCGGCGTCTCCACCGTCGGCCGCGCCGAGTGGGACACCTTCCACTCGCTCCGCGACGTCGGCGCTGTCAGCGACGCCTGCATGCTCGTGCGACGCACCGACCTGCGGTTCGATGAGCGCTACTGGTTCGTCCTCCAGGACGTCGACTTCTGCCACCAGCATCAGCAGCTCGGCGCGCGAGTGTTGTTCTGCCCCGACCTCCAGGCGATCCACCTCGAGTCCGGGGGAGCGCGTCTAGGGCGGCGCGACCCGACCTGGGCGGCGCGGCAGCTCGACACCTACTGGCTGCACCACCGCCGCTGGGCCTCGGACGAGCCCATCTCCCACCACCCGTGCCAGACCGCCATGCGCGGCGCCGCCGCCTTTCTCCGCCAGACGAATCAGCCCTGAGGCGATCCCGACACGGCGCCGCGCACGGGCGCGACCCTGCGGTCTGTCTGAGCCGCGTAGTCGGCCGAGCCCCGGGCGGCGAAGCTGCCCGAGACGACCGCCGCCCGGGGGAGCACCGCTTCCCGCACCAGCAGCGTTATCCCTACCGAGAAGAGCAGCAGCGTCGTCGCCGCCGCAACAATCAACAAGAGTCCCGCCCGCCACGTTCTCAGCGCCCCCGGCGGCAGAGCGGGCGCGAGGGCCGGGGCGGGGGCCGGAGTCTCCGCGAGCGTCACGACGACCACGATGCCTCCAGGCGGTGGAGACGGTGTCGAGGCCGCGTGACGTTGCCGTCGAGTGGAGTTCCCGTGCGCGACGTTGTGATCCTGTTGAGATGCGCGCCGCCGGTACCCGCCGGCCCGTTCTCTGCACTGGGCGTGCAGCAGCTAACTCGCCGCGCGGTCAGCCGGTCGCGCGGCCTGCACCACCGCACGAACAAGAGGGAACCAATGCGCGCGCGACTATCAGGCAGTGAAGAGGCCGTCCTGGCCGCCTTCTGGCGTGTCACACGAGGCCGCCCGCTCGAATTC
>DASTZM010000499.1:0-2169 GCA_035764305.1 Chloroflexota bacterium
TGCGCGACGCCGTCTTCGTGCTCGACTCACGCGACCGCGTCGTCGACGCCAACCGCGCCGCGCTCCAGGCGCTCGAGCTCCCCGCCGAGCGGGTCATCGGCCACCTTGGCCAGGACGTTCTCCGCCGCTGGGGGATCGACCTCCTCTCCTACGGCGGCCAGGCCAACGTGCACGATGAGATCGTGCGAGGTGACGGCCCCGCGCGCCGCGTGCTCGACCTGTCCATCAAGCCCCTCGATACCGCGGGCGCAAGCGCGCGCGGGCGCCTCGTCGTCCTGCGCGATATCACCGAGCGCGAGCTCGCGCGCGAGGCGGCGCACGCCGCCGCCGCGCTCGATGCCCAGCGCGAGGCCGAGGAGCGCGTGCGGCGCGAGATCGCCGAGCTGCTCCACACCCGCATCCAAAATCAGCTCCTCTCGGTCGTCTTCCAGCTCGGCGAGATCGAGCACCTCTGGAAGGACGCTCCGCCCGAGGTCGTCGCCCACCTGCGCTCCATCCGAGACAACCTGGACCGCATCCGCGACCGCGAAGTGCGCATTGCGAGCCACCGCCTCTACCCCGCCCTGCTCGACATGGGCCTCGCCCCCGCGCTGCACATGCTCGGCGAGCGCTATCAACCCCACTTCGCCGTCGTCTATGCCGTCGACCCCGCCTTCAGCGCCCTCGACGCGCCACTCGACAACAAGCTGTCCATGCCGCTGCGCGAGACCATCTACCGCGTCGTCGAGGAGGCGCTCTCCAACGCCCAGCGCCACGCCGGCGCCAGTCGCGTCACCATTGGCCTCGCGCTGCGCGATCCCGCGCACGTCGAGGTCACCGTCGCCGACAACGGCGGCGGCGCCGACCCCGCGCAGCTCAAGCCCCGCCTCGGCCTGCGCACCGTCGAGGCCCGCGTGCGCAACCTCGGCGGCGCCTGGCGCCTGACCACCGCCCCCGGGCAGGGGACGGCGCTCTCCGTCGAGCTGCCCCTCAGCCCGCAGCTAGCCGGCGCGCCTGCGCCAGTGTCCGCTCTGTCAGGTCGCTGAACCGGCTGTCGGTCATCCCGATCACGATCGAGCTCAGCCGGTCGTTGAACGCGCCGATCCACTTCTCCGGCAGCGTGTCCGCCCCCAGGCTGCTCCCCACCAGCGAGCCCGCCGTCGCCCCCGTGCAGTCGGTGTCCCACCCGCCCATCACCGTGTAGCACAACGAGTCCTGCATGAAGCACTCCGGGTCGTTGCGGTGCGCACGCTCGGCGTACAGCAGCCCCATCACCACCAGCGCCGCGTTGTTGATCGTGTGTACGCGGTGGTAGTGCCCGTACACCTCGTTGATCCGGTCCGTCGTGCGCTGGAACCCGCCGTCTTCTGAGACCCACTCGAACGTGCGCTGGATCGCCTCCGCGAAGCGGCAGTCGGCCGGGATCTCGGTCAGCCCCACCCGCAGCGCCTCCTCGACCGTGGGGACGGCGAACGATGCCGCCATCGCCGCCGCGAAATACATCTCGCCGTAGATCCCATTCTTGATGTGCGACAGCGCGGCGTCGCGGTACGCGAGCTCGGCCGCCCTTTCGGGAAGCCCGGGGCAGACCCAGCCCCACAGGTCCGCGCGGATCTGTGCGCCGATCCACTCGCGGAATGGGTTGCGGTGTGTCGCCGTCTCCGGCGGCTGTAGCCCATTCACCAGGTTGCGGTACGCCGCGCGTTCCGCCGTGTAGACCTGCAGGTACGGCAGCGTCATCTGCCACGCCCGTCCTACCTGCGCCGTCGTGAACTCCGTGCCGTACTGCTCCAGTACGTGCAGCGCCAGCAGCGGGTAGTCCATATCGTCGTCGCGCACCATGTGGTCGAATTCACCCCGATACCAGCCGCGCGGCCGTACCGCCAGCCGGCGCACCGCCTCCGGCACGTTCGCCGTCTTGGGATCCTCTCCCGGCGCGAACGGGTACGTGATGTAGTCCGTCAGCGGATACTGGCCGGTGTGCTCCAGCGCCTCGCGGATCGACTCGCGGCTCCAACCCTCCACCGGCTTGCCCAGCAGGCAGCCCGCCGCGCGCCCCAGCCACCCGCCCAGCACGCGGTCGTGTAGCTGAGACGCCGACAGCTTCACCTCCATCCGGCGCGGGCCGTCCGGGCGCAGCGCGCGGATCTCCTCCAGACCGGACGGCTCTTCCGGGCCCGTGGGCGCTGG
>DASTZM010000500.1:0-4191 GCA_035764305.1 Chloroflexota bacterium
TCGTGCGCTGCCGCCACCACCGCGCGCCCCAGCGGATGCTCGGACAGCCGCTCCGCCGCCGCCGCGAGCGCGAGCGCGGTGTCGCCGTCCACGCCCGCCTCGGGCAGCGGTACGAGCCGGCGCAGCGCGGGACGCCCAAGCGTGAGCGTCCCCGTCTTGTCGAAGCAGACGGCGTCGACGCCTCCGGCCGCCTCGAGACGCGCGCCGCCCTTCACCAGGATCCCCGACCGCGCGCCGCGAGCGATGCCGGCCAGAATCGCGGTGGGCGTCGCCAGAACCAGCGCGCACGGGCAGGCCACGACCAAGACGGTCAGCGCCGGCAGATAGTGTCGCTGCCAGACGAAGACAAGCGCCGCGAGCAGCAGCACGCTCGGCGTGAACCAGCGCGCCCAGCGGTCCGCCATGCGAACGATGGGCGCGCGTTCGGACTCGGCCTCCTTCACCAGCGCCGCGATGCGGCCCAGCGCCGTCGCCTCCCCGGTGCGCGTGGCGCGCACCTCGAGCGCCCCGCCCGACGCGAGCGTCCCGGCGTAGACCGGCGACCCCGGCTGCTTCTCCGCGGGGAGCGACTCGCCGGTGATAGCCGCCTCCTCCACCGCTGCCTGTCCCGCGACGACGTCGCCGTCGACCGGGATTCGCTCCCCCGGCCGGACGACGACGACGTCGCCCAGACGCACGTCTTCCACCGGCACCTCTCGCTCGCCGCCGCCGGCGCCGCGCACGTGGGCCGTCGACGGGACGAGCTGTCCCAGCCCCTCGATGGCCGCCTCGGCGCGCGCGGCGGTGACGTCTTCCAGGACCTTGCCGAAGAGCATCATGAACGCGACGAGCGACGCCCCCCAGTACTCGCCGACGACGATCGACGCGACGATCGCGATCGTGACCAGCTCGTCGACGTTCAGCTCGCGCGCGACGAGCCCTTTCGCGGCCCCGAGAGCGATCGGCGCGCCGCCGACAAGCGCGGCGGCGACGCCGGTGACGGTGACCGCCGCGTCGGGCGCGCCGGCCAGGTGCAGTCCCCACGAGATGAGCGTCAGCGCCAGCGTCAGCGCCGCAAAGATGAAGCCGGACGAGGTGAGCGCTGCGCGATACGTGGACCAGAACGAGCGCATGCCTATCCCCCCAGGGGGGATAGTAGCGCGCCCCGGGCGCGCACGTAGAATCGCGTTCGTGGCACAAGCCCACGCCCACACGCACGTCGAGCACCAGCAGAGCGCGGCGGTGGTGCGGCGCATCAAGCGCGCCGAGGGGCATCTCGCCGCGGTGCGACGAATGGTGGAGGACGGGCGGGACTGCCCGGAAATCCTGATCCAGCTGTCGGCCGTTCGCGCCGCGCTCGACGCAACGGCCAAGCTCGTGCTGGCCGATCACGTCGAGTCCTGCCTGCGCGATGCCGCGCACGACGGCGACGCCGAGCGGGCCTGGAGCGACCTGGAGAAGGCGCTGCAGAGCTTTATTCGCTAAGCGGCTGCCACGCGCCGGCGCGCGGACGCGTCAGTGGGCGTGGCCGGCGTGCTCGTCGTGCTCGCCCAGCCGGTAGCGCCGTCGCAGCGCCGCGACGTCCTCCCCCTTCGGGAGCGACACCTTGCCGAGCAGGCGCATGCCATTCATGGAGACGAGTACGCTTGCTCCCGTGTCCGCGGCGATGGCCAGCCACAAGTTGGCGATGCCCAGCGCCGCGAGCACCAGCACGATCGCCTTGATCCCCAGCGCGAGCGCGACGTTCACCCTGATCGTGCGCGCCGCGCGGTGTGACAGCTCGAGCACCCACGGCAGCTTCGACAGATCGTCGGCCACGAGTGCGACGTCCGCCGTCTCCAGCGCCACGTCCGAGCCGCCTGTCCCCATCGCGATCCCGACCGTCGCGGCGGCGAGCGCGGGGGCGTCATTCACACCATCTCCCACCATCGCCACGGTCTTGTGGCGGCGCTGCAGCTCGCGTACGGTCCGCGCCTTGTCCTCCGGGAGCAGGTCGGCGTATACGTCCCCCGCGCCGATCCCCACCTGAGTCGCGACCGTGCGCGCCGTCGCGTCGTTGTCCCCGGTGAGCAGCACGATGCGCTCGAGGTCCATGGCGCGCAGGCGTCGAACCGTGTCAGCCGCGCCGGGGCGCAGCTCATCCGCCACGGCGAGCAGACCCACCAGCTCAGGTGGCGCGCCACCGGCCCCGTCGCGCGCCACGAGGATCGCGGTGTGCCCCGCCGCCGCGAGCGCCGCCAGCGTCTCGTGTGCGGGCGTCAAGGGGGCGCCAGCTTCGGCGACCCACGCGGCCTTGCCGATCAACAGGGTCGTCTGCTCCACGCGCGCGGTGACGCCGCTGCCCGCCGCCGCGCGGAAGGCGTCGGCGGGTGGAAGGTCGCGCACGCCCGCGCGCCGCGCCGCGCGCAGCACTGCCTTGGCCAGCGGATGCTCGGAGCGTGCCTCGGCCGCCGCCGCCAGCCGGAGCAGCTCCGCCTCGTTCAGCCCGCCGAGCGGGTAGACGCGCTGCACCTCGGGGACGCCGCGCGTCAGTGTGCCCGTCTTGTCGAGCGCGACGACCTTCACGGTGCCGGCGTTCTCGAGGTACTGGCCGCCCTTGATCAGCACGCCGTTGCGCGACGCGTTGCCGATCGCCGCGACGACGGAGACGGGGGTCGACACGACGAGCGCACACGGGCACGCCACCAGCAGCAGCACTAGGGCGCGGTTGAACCACGGCACCAGCTCCTGGCCGAACGCGAGCCACGGCACCAGGGCCAGCAGGACCGCGCCCGCGACCACGGCCGGCGTGTAGACACGCGCGAACTTCTCGACGAACTGCTGCGACGGCGCTTTCTCGCCCTGTGCGCTCTCGACGAGCTGGATGATCCTGGCCAGCGTGTTCTCGTGGAACGGCTTGCTCGTCCTGATCTCCAGGTAGCCACTGTGGTTGATCGTGGCGGCGTACACCGCATCGCCCGCGGTCTTGTCGACGGGCACGGACTCGCCCGTGATCGGCGCCTGGTCAACCGACGACTCGCCCGCGACTATCTCCCCGTCGAGCGGGATGCGGTCCCCGGGCCGCACCACGACGACACTCCCTACCTCGACATCTTCGACGGGCACCTCGTCCTCATGACCGTCGTGCTTGACGCGCGCCGTCGCGGGTGCGATCGCCATCAGCGCCTGGATCGAGCGGCGGGTGCGTGCGAAGGTGAAGCTCTCGATCGCCTCGCCCGCGGAGAAGAGAAAGACGACGGTGGCGGCCTCGGACCACTCCCCCAGCCCAACGGCGCCGATCACCGCGACGGTCACGAGGAAGTTGATGTCCAGCGACCGCTCTCGCAGGACGCCCCGTAGTCCCTCCGGGGCGATCTCGAGCATGCCCGCCAGGATGCCGAAGAGATAGAAGCCCCGCGTCAGCAGCGGCGACCACTCGAGCGCGCCGGCGAGAAACCCCAGACCGAGCCCGGCTCCGGAAAGGACGAGCAGCAGCACCTGGCGGCTGACCCAGGCGGGAGGCCGGCGCCTGGTCGCCGGGACAGCAGGGGTACTCACTGCGGCACCAACTCTACTCACCCGCCGCGGGGAAGCCCGGCGCCGCGAGCGCATTGACGCCTGTCGATCCAGGGCGTACGCTCTGGACGTGACGACAGCCACCCGCTCCGTACGCGCCAGACGCGCGGCGGCTGATCCTGAGGACGACTCCTGCTGCGCGCCGAGCGTCGACTCGCCGCCTGCCTGGACGGTCTCGGCAACGCGCGCGGCGATTGAGCCGTAACGGGCGCGCACCTGGTCGCGCAGGTCGTTGGGGTCAGACGGGGTCTCGGTGCGGGTCTGGGTGGTCATGGTGGGCGCTCCTCTGGTTACTACATCGACGCTCATCGATGCATGAGCAGTCTAGCTCTTGGATTGATGGATGTCAATATACAGCCCGATCACCCGGCGGCCTGGAGCGACTCGAGCAGCCGCTGTACCGGAGTGAAGCCTTCGGGAACGACGGCAAAGTAGTGCCACAGGCCGTTCTTGGTCACCGAGACCAGACCCGCCTCCCGCAGCACGCGCAGGTGGTGCGAGATGGTCGGCTGGCTGAGGTCGAAAGCGGTCTCGACGTCGCAGACGCACAGCGGATCGGCCGCGGGCTGGGCGCCCAACAGGGCCAGGATGCGGAGCCGGTGCGGGTCGGCCAGCGCCTTCAGCAGGGTCGCGTAGCGGGCCGCGTCCGCCGCCGCG
>DASTZM010000501.1:0-3608 GCA_035764305.1 Chloroflexota bacterium
ACCGCCACTTCTCGCCGCACACCACCGCGCCACGGGGCACGCCCCACACTTCGGCGACCGCGCGCGACACACCGTCGCTCCCAGATCCATCAACCCCTGGTTCCAGTCGTACACGTCACTGCCGTGCCGCGGCAGCATCGCCGTTGCGTCCTCCCACGCTGCCTCGCCCGCCAGCGCATCTTCACTCCCGCGCAAGACACGTCCCAGCACGCGCCGGATGTTTGTGTCCACCATCGCGCGCCGCTCGCCGTGCGCGAAGCACAGCACCGCCGCCGCCGTGTACCGCCCAATTCCCGGGAACGCCGTCAGCCCGCCCGCCTCCCGTGGCAGCCCACCCCCGCCGGACACCACGGTCCGCGCCAACTCGTGCAGGCGCACCGCCTGCCGGTTCAGCCCAATCGCCGACCACACCCGCACCACCTCGGCCCGGCTCGCCCCCGCCAGCGCGTCGATCGTCGGGAAGCGCTCCAACAGCGCCTCGTACACCGGCACTACCCGCACCACCGTCTGCTGCTGCAGCATCATCTCGCTCACCAGCACGGCGTACGGGTCGCGCGTCTTCCGCCAGGGCAAATCGCGACCGAACGCGCGGTACCAGCGCAGTACCGCCCGCCTGATCGCCGCCTCGCGTGCCGCCACCAGAATAGAACAAACATTCTATCCAGTAGGTGGCGCGTAGACTTCGCCCAACCCCTTCCCGCATGCCCGCTGCCCGACGCCGCGCCACCCGCGCCCGGCCGGCAGATCGCTCGTCTGAGCTGATCGACCGCTTCCGCGCCGGCTACGGCTTTCCCCTGGATCCCTTTCAGCTCGAGGCCATCCGTCACCTCGAAGCCGGCCGCTCCGTCCTCGTCGCGGCCCCAACCGGCTCGGGAAAGACCGTGCTGGCGGAGTTCGGGCTCTTCCTCGCCCGCGAACAGCGTCTGCGCGCCATCTACACCAGCCCCATCAAAGCGCTCTCCAACCAGAAGTTCCGGGACTGGCGCGCGCTCCACGGCGACGCCGTCGGTCTATTCACCGGCGACGTCACCGAGAACCCCAACGGCAGCGTCATGGTCATGACCACCGAGGTGCTGCGCAACATGCTCCTCGAGACCCCCCACTCTCTCGACGATGTCGGCATCGTCGTCTTCGACGAGGTCCATTTCCTCGCCGATCCCGATCGCGGCACCACGTGGGAAGAGTCGATACTCTACTGCCCGCGCCACGTCCAGCTCGTCTGTCTCTCCGCCACAGTCCCCAATGCAGGCGAGATCACCACGTGGATCTCCCACGTCCACCGCGAAACCGCCCTCGTCAGCCACGCCGAGCGCTCCGTCCCGCTCGAGCACCTCTACTTGGTCGACGACCAGCTCGTCACCCTCGTCGACGAGCGAGGCACCGCGCGCCAGCCGCTCCGCGTCGGTGGCGAGGCACGCGTCCCGCGTCCCGAGGGTGCCGGCCGTCAGCGCCCCCGCGACGTCCCGCGTCCGCGCGACGTCGTGCAGCTGCTCGACGAGAACCGCATGCTGCCCGCCATCTATTTCATCTTCGGCCGCCGCGCCTGCGAGATCGCCGCCTCCGATTGCACCGGGCTCGACCTCATTTCCGACCGCGGCAGCCGCGCCGCCCGCCGCGAGCGAATCGAAGCCTACCTGCGCCTCCTCGCCCCCGAAGACCGCATGCTCGACCAGGTCCAGTCGCTCGTGAAACTGCTCTACCGCGGCGTCGCCTTCCACCACGCCGGGCTTCTCCCCCTCCTCAAGAGCCTCGTCGAAGAGCTCTTTGCCGCCGGCCACATCGGCGCCGTGTTCGCCACCGAAACCCTCGCCCTCGGCATCAACATGCCCGCCCGCTCCGTCGTCATCGCCGAGCAGACCAAGTTCGACGGCGAGTCGCGCCGCCCGCTGCTGCCCAACGAGTACGCCCAGCTTGTCGGCCGCGCCGGGCGGCGCGGCCTGGACCCGAAGGGCTTCGCCGTCAACCTCTACTCGCCGTGGGTCGCGTGCGCCGAGACGCTCGACACCATCACTGGTGAGCTGCTCCCCATCCGCTCGTCGTTCACCCCGCGCTACAACACCGTCGCCTCACTCTGGGACGGCACCACCGCGGCGCGTGACCGGCTGGTCCGCCTCTTCGCCTCCAGTCTCCGCCAGTTCCAGATGAACGACGCCCTCAAGGAGGCCGCCGTCGAGGTCGAGGCGCTCCGCGACCGCGCCGCCAAAGCCCACTTCGAGTGCCCCTACGACGGCATTCCCGATGAGGCGGTGCAGGAATACGTCCGTCTTCGCCGCGAGCTTGCCGACGCGCGCAAGCGCGCCTCACGCGCCGCCGCGGACAGCGCCGCCCTGCGCCGCCAGCTCCTCCGCCCCCCGTGGCCGGCGCCAAACCCAGACGTCGTGCGGCGCGAGTTCCAGCGCTTCGCCGGCGGCGAGGTCGTCTACGTCTCGGGCGCCAGGGGCGAGGAGGGCGAGCCCAGGCCCGGCGCGTGGGGCGTCTTCCTCCGGCGGCACCACGCTGGCCCCGGCCTCATCCTCCTCGGCGACCGCATCGAGGAGGTGACCCACTGGGCCGACATCACACGCCTCCCCGATGGCCGCCCCGCCGTCGACCTTCCTGGCGACGCGCAAGACGTCGAAGGCCCCGTCGAAGACGCGCGCCGCTTCCTTGGACCGCGCGTCTGGCGCGCCATACAGGCCGGCCTCGCCAAGCTCGACCTCCCCGACCTCGCCGGCGTCGAAGCCCGCCGCCTCGCCGCCGCGCAGCGCGAGCTCGATGAGCGCCTCGGCCACGCCGGCGACCGTGAGAGCCGCCGCGCCGGCGACGTCGCCCAGCTCGAAGAAGCGCTCGCCGGCCATCCCTGCGCCAAGTGCCCCGTGCGCGCCGACCACGAGCGCGCCCTGCGCGCCGAGCAAGCCGCCATCCGCGCCCTCGCCGAAGCCGAGTCCCATGAGGCCGCCCTCGAAGAGCGCGCCGCCTCCCAGGCCCAGCGCACGCTCGACTCGCTTACCACCATGCTCCGCCGCTTCGCGTACCTTGAGACATCCGGCGACGACCCGACGCTCCGCCCAACACCCAAGACCGCTGCCCTCGCGCGCCTCTATGACCCCAACGGCCTTCTCCTGCTCAACCTCGCGTGGGACGGCGCCTTCGACCACCTTGCCCCCGCCGAGCTGATGGAGCTCCTGTCGTGGTTCTGCTACGACCGCGACGGCCCGCGCTGGAACCGCCACCAGCTCACGCCCAGACTCTGGGACCTCCGGCCGCAAGTCGGCGACGCGCTCGACCGCGTGCGCGCCGCCGAACAGCAGGCCGGTCTCGGCATCACGCTGGGTCCCAACTCCGCCTTCTACGGCCCCGTCCTCGCCTGGTGCCGCCGCGCCACTTTCGCGGAGCTGCTCGACAAGATCCCCATCAGCGAGGGCGATCTCCTCCTCGCTCTCAACAAGACCCTCGACCTCGCCACGCAGCTCCGCGAATCCCTCCGCACCTCGCCCGACTCACACCCCCGCCAACTCGCCGCCAAGCTGGAAGTCGGCGACAATCTCCTCCGCCGAGGCATCGTCGCCCAGTCCCTCAAGCTCGCCATCGGTCTGCCCGACGGGGGTCCGGGGGCGAGCCCCCCGCGG
>DASTZM010000502.1:0-14581 GCA_035764305.1 Chloroflexota bacterium
GGAAGAAGTAGGCAGCACGACATGATCCGCAAGAAGAGCAGCGCGCTGGCGCGCCAGAAGCGCCACCGGCGCATCCGCAGCCGGCTGCAGGGGACGACCGAGCGCCCTCGCCTGACCGTCTTCCGCAGCAACAAGCACATGTACGCGCAGGTGATCGACGACACACACGGGCGTACCCTCGTCGCCGCTTCCACGCTCGACTCCGGCCTCAAGCCAGAGCTCGCCGAGCTGAAGAAGCAAGAGGAGGCCCAGCGTGTCGGGCGGCTGATCGCCGAGCGCGCCAAGTCGGCCGGGATCACCCAGGTCGTCTTTGACCGCAGCGGCTACCTCTATCACGGACGCGTCAAGCAGCTCGCCGACGCCGCGCGCGAAGCGGGCCTGGTCTTTTAAGGAAACTCATGCCACGGTTTGACCTCAACAGAATGGACCTCAAGGAGCGGTTGGTGATGCTCAACCGCTGCGCCAAGGTCGTCAAGGGCGGACGCCGCTTCAGCTATGCGGCGGTCATGGTCGTCGGCGACGGGCAGGGGCACGTCGGCATCGGCATGGGCAAAGCGCGCGAGACGCCCGAAGCGATCCGTAAGGGGATCGAGCAGGCCAAGAAGAACCTGTTCACCGTCCCCCTTGCCGGCGCCTCGATACCCCACTCCGTGCGGGAGCGCTTCGGCGCTGCCGACGTCCTGCTCAAGCCAGCCGCACCCGGTACTGGCGTCATCGCTGGCGGCGCCGTGCGCGCCGTTGTCGAGGCAGCCGGTATCCGCGATGTGCTCAGCAAGTCGCTCGGGTCGGCGAACAAGGTGAACGTCGTCAAGGCGACCGAGATGGCGCTGCGCGCGCTCCAGACGCCCGACGCCGTAGCGCGGAAGCGCGGTCTCACACGTCCCTCTACCAATGGTGAGGCCACCGGCGAGGGTCCCGGCACGGCCGACCAGCCCGTCGCCGAGCCAGCCGCCGACAACGCGCCGGGTGCCGCGACCCAAGGATAGGACCGCAGGGATAACGTTCCATGGCTACCACGCTCCGCATTACCTATAAGAAGAGCGCCATCGGCTACAGCCAGCGCCAGAAGGACACCATCCGCTCCCTTGGGCTGCGCAAGCTCGGCCAGACGGTTGAGCTGCCGGACAACGGCGCCATCCGCGGGATGGTGCGCCATGTCCGGCACCTCGTCATGGTCGAAGAAGACGCCGCAGCCGAACAGCCGGTCCGCCAGGAGGCCTAAGCACCATGAAACTGCACGAGCTCGCGCCGGGCGAAGGGGCACGTCGCGAGAAGCGCCGCGTCGGGCGTGGCCACGGCTCTGGCCGCGTCAAGACGTCCGGCCGGGGCACCAAGGGCCAGAACTCTCGCGCCGGCGGCGGCACTCGGGTCGGCTTCGAAGGTGGTCAGAACCCGTGGACCATGCGCATCCCGCACAAGCGCGGGTTCAACATCGGCCGCTTCCGCAAGTCGGTACAGATCCTCAATCTGCGTGACCTGGACGCGTACTTCGAGGACGGGCAGAGCGTGACGCCCGCCGTGCTCAGCGAGCGCGGCATCGTCGACAACACCACCGACGCGATCAAGCTGCTCGGCGAAGGCACACTCTCCAAGCGCCTGACCCTCGAGCTGCACTACGCCTCCGCCACCGCGCGCGCGGCCGTCGAGGCCGCGGGCGGCTCGCTGACCCTGCTGCGCGCGCCCAAGCCCGCCAAGACACCCAAGGCCAGAGAGGGCGGATCGGACGAGCAGGCATCCGAACAGCCGGAGAGCGCCCCGACCGGGTAAGGTCCCGCCATGATTGACGCGGTCCTGCGCGCGTTCAGACTCCCCGACGTCCGGCGCAAGATCCTCTTCACCTTCGCCATGTTGGCGGTCTACCGCCTCACGGCGCACGTGCCCGTGCCCGGCGTCGACGTCACCCGACTGCAAGATCTCTTCGCGTCCAACCAGCTGCTCGGCCTGCTCGACCTCTTCTCGGGCGGGTCGCTGACCACCTTCTCCGTCGCGGCGCTCGGCGTCTACCCCTACATCACATCCACCATCGTGATGCAGATCATGGCGCCGCTCATCCCGCAGCTCGCCGAGATGCAGAAAGAAGGCGAATCCGGACGCACCAAGATGGGGCAGTGGTCGCGGATCATCACCGTCCCCCTCGCCATGCTGCAGGCCTACGCTCAGGCGACGATCCTGGCGCGCGAAGGGATCATCACGAACTTCGGACTCTTCGACCGCTCGACCTTCATCCCCACGCTGTCGCTGATCCTGACCCTCACCACGGGCACGATGTTCCTGGTGTGGCTTGGTGAGCTGATCACCGAGAAGGGAATCGGCAACGGCATCTCGATGATCATCTTTGCCGGCATCGTCTCGCGCCTCCCCACGACCGTAGCGCAGCAGTTTGCCGCCGGCATCAACTGGCTCGTCGTCGGCGTCACCGCCGCCGTGGGCGTGCTGATGGTCGTCGCCATTGTCCTGATCAACGAAGGTCAGCGCCGCATCCAGGTGCAGTACGCCCGTCGCGTGCGCGGCAACCGCGTGTATGGCGGTGGCTCGACCTACATTCCGCTGCGCGTCAACTCCGCCGGCATGATCCCGCTGATCTTCGCCGCGTCCATCATGCTCATCCCCGGCACCGTCGCGTCGTACTTCCAGATCTCGGACATCGGCTGGGTGCGCAACGTCGCCAACGCCGTGGTCAATTTCTTCGGCGCGCGCAGCCCCGTCTACTGGACGCTGTACTTCCTTCTCGTCGTTGGGTTCACGTACTTCTACACCGCCGTCGTCTTTCAGCAGCAGAACTTGCCTGAGACCCTGCAGAAGCAGGGCGGGCTGATCCCGGGCCGCCGCGCGGGCCGCGAGACGGCCACCTACCTCAACCGCGTCCTCAACCGAATCACGCTCCTCGGCGCGCTGTTCCTCGGCGTGATCGCCATCGCTCCGTTCGGGCTCGGTCTCTTGACCGGCTCGCAGCAGGTCGGCACCACGCTCTCGACCACCGGCATTCTGATCGTCGTCGGTGTGGTCCTGGACACGATGAAGCAGCTCGAGTCGCAGCTCATGATGCGCAACTACGAGGGCTTCATTCGGTGATCCTGTTGCTCCTGGGCGCCCCTGGCTCGGGAAAGGGCACACAGGGCCGTCGGCTCTCGGAGCACTTCAAGATCCCCTACCTGGCGAGCGGCGACCTGCTGCGCGAAGCGATGGGCAAGGACACCTCCTTCGGGCGGCAAGTGAGCGAGTACATCGAGCGCGGCCTCTATGTCCCCGACGAGATCGTCGTGCCGCCACTCATCGCCGAGCTGGACCGCGTGCAGCGCGAGGGCGGCGGCGCCGTGCTGGACGGCTTCCCACGCACGCGCGAGCAGGCCGAAGTCCTCGATCGCTCGCTCGGCGAGCGGAGCAGCGGCATCGACCGTGTGCTGCTGCTCGAAGTCCCTCGCGATGTGCTCCTCCCGCGCCTGGCCGGTCGGCGCGTCTGCCGCTCCTGCAACGCCTCCTATCACGTGCAGACCAAGCCGCCCAAGGTGGACGCCATCTGCGACGTGTGTGGTGGCGAGGTCTACCAGCGCGTCGACGACAAGCCCGACATGGTCGACGACCGGCTGCGCGTCTATTTCGAGCGCACCTGGCCACTGGTCGCGTACTACAAGGGCAAGCAGCGCCTGGCCCAGATCGACGGGAACCGACCCGAGTCCGATGTGACCGCCGCGCTGATCCGCGCGGCCGATGGGCAGCCTGTCGGCTAGCCGGCGCAGTGATCGTCGTCAAATCCCGCGCCGAGGTTGAGAAGATGCGCCGCGCCAACCGCATCGTCGCGGACGCGCTCGACGCCGTCTCGGCCACGGTCCGCCCCGGCGTCACGACCCTCGAGCTGGATGCCATCGCCGAGGACGTCATCCGCGGTGCTGGCGCCGAGCCCAGCTTCAAGGGCTACAGCCAGGATCCTGAGCGCCAGCCGCCGTTCCCCGGCACCATCTGCGCCTCGATCAATGAGGAATTGGTCCACGGCATCCCCGGCAAGCGCGTGCTGCGCGACGGGGACGTCCTGAGCATCGACGTCGGCGCCTACGTGGATGGATTCCACGGCGACGCCGCCATCACCGTCCCCGTCGGCACCATCAGCGCCCAGGCGCGCCGACTGCTCGACGTAACACAAGAATCCCTGTTCGCCGGGATCGCCGCCGCGAGGGGCGGCAACCGCCTGGGGGATGTCTCACACGCCATTGGGCGCGTCATTCTGGCCGGGGGATACTCGGTCGTCCAGGGGTACGGCGGCCATGGCGTCGGCCGCCGGCTGCATGAAGACCCGCACGTCTCCAATTCCGGCACGCCTGGCAAAGGGCCCCTGCTACAGCCCGGGATGACCGTCGCGCTGGAGCCGATGGCCAACCTCGGCCGGCCAGGCACGACCGTCCGACCGGATCGCTGGACAGTCGTCACTGCGGACCGCAAGCTCTGCGCGCACTTCGAGCACACCATCTGCGTCACGACGGGCGCGCCCGAGATCCTCACCGAGTTCAGCCCAGCCGTGTACCAGCGCGTCGGCGGGCCGATCCGCGGCCCGCTAACAGGTACGCTCGCCGAGCTGGTGACGGCGGCGGGATAGGCGCACGTGTCGCAAGAAGGGCCAGAAGGCGCCCAGGAGCGCCCTTTGATATCATTGACGGGTTCGGTGCGCCGCTCGCTGGCCAACGACCTCTATGAGGTCGAGTTGGCGGACGGCCGTCAGGTGCTTGCGCATCTCGCGTCCGGCGCTCGGTTGCGTGCGACACGCGTCGGCGCGGGTGACCGAGTGCGCGTGGAGCTAGCCCGGTACGACCACACGCGGGGCCGCATCGTCGGCCGCGTCTAACTGAGAACGAGGCACACGGTGAAGGTAACGGCGTCGGTCAGACCACGCTGCGAGAAGTGCAAGGTCATCAAGCGCAAAGGCGTCATCATGGTGATCTGCACGGAGCCCAAGCACAAGCAGAAGCAGGGATAGGCAAAAGAGAGCACGATGGCACGCATCGCCGGCGTGGACATTCCACGCGAGAAGCACGTCCAGATCTCGCTGACCTACATCTTCGGTGTGGGGCGCACCACCGCGCGGCGCGTGCTGCAGCGGACGCAGGTCGCGCCGACCAAAAAGGTCAGCGACCTGACCGACGACGAGGTCAACCGCATCCGCGAGATCGTGGAGCGGGAGCTGACTGTGGAAGGCGATCTGCGCCGCCAGGTGCGGCAGAACATCCAGCGCCTGATTGACATCGGCTGCTACCGCGGGATGCGCCACCGGCGCAACCTCCCGGTGCGCGGACAGCGCACGCGCACCAACGCGCGCACGCGCCGCGGACCGCGCAAGACGGTCGGCGTCAAGAAGAAGGCCGCGGCCAAGAAGTAGGCCGGGCAACCGAGTAGGAGACGGATAGGTCAACATGGCGGAACGCAAGCGGGGCGCAGCGCGCCCGCGGCGCCGGGAACGGCGCAACATCCCACGCGGTCACGCGCACGTCCAGGCGACGTTCAACAACACCATCGTCACCATCACCGACCCCAACGGCAACCCCATCGCGTGGGGCTCCTCGGGCGCCAGTGGCTTCAAGGGCTCCCGCAAGAGCACGCCCTACGCCGCCGGTGTGACCGCGGAGACTGCCGCTCGCAAGGCGATGGACCAGGGGCTGCGTACCGTCGACGTCTTCGTCAAGGGTCCGGGCTCGGGGCGTGAGTCTGCCATCCGCTCGCTCCAGGCGGCTGGGTTGGCCGTCAGCTCCATCACCGACGTCACCCCCATCCCGCATAACGGCCCGCGCCCGCCCAAGCGGCGGCGCGTCTAGGCCCTTCGTTCAGGTCTCACAGGAACCCAAGGAATGGCTCGCTACACAGGCCCCGTCTGCAAGCTCTGCCGCCGGGAAGGGATGAAACTCTTCCTCAAGGCGGAGCGCTGCCTCACCCCCAAGTGCGCCGTCGAGCGGCGCAACGTCCCGCCCGGCCAGCAGCAGGGCGGCGGCCGGCGCCGCCGGCCGACCGAGTTCGCCATCCAGTGGCGCGAAAAACAAAAGGCGCGCCGCATCTACGGCGTGCTCGAGGCCCAGTTCCGCCGCCACTTCGAGGAGGCCGAGCGCCGCCCCGGTTCAACCGGTGAGAACCTGCTCCAAATCCTCGAGACCCGCCTCGACAACGTTCTCTACCGCATCGGCCTGGGCGGGTCGCGCGCCCAGGCGCGTCAGTTCGTGCGCCACGGCCACGTCACGGTCAACGGCCGCAAGTGCAACATCCCCTCAGCGCTCGTCCGCCCCGGCGACGCCGTCGCCGTCGCCGAGGGTGCGCGGGAGCAAGACGCGGTGCGCACCGCGCTCGAGTCGACGCCCCAGCGCCAGATCCCGGCGTGGCTGAGCTTCGACCCCACGGCGCTGACCGCCCGAATCAATTCGCTGCCTGCGCGCGGCGACATCGACAGCCAAATCACCGAGCAGCTGATCGTCGAGTTTTACGCGCGGTAGTCCGCGGGCGGCGTTGACGGCCTCGGCCGTCCGCGCCGCCGGTGTGACCCGCGCCATGTGCGAGTGCCCGCGCCTTCCCAGGAGGAGTCCGTGATCGAAGAAGCCCCCACCACGCCGAGCGTCCGTCGCGTCGAGCCCGAAGGCGCAGACGAAGCCGATCTGAACTACGGCGAGTTCGTCGTCGAGCCGCTGCGCCGCGGCTACGGCCACACGCTCGGCAACGCGCTGCGGCGCGTGCTCCTCTCGTCGCTTCCCGGCGCCGCGGTCAGCTCGATCCGCATCGACGGCGTGCAGCACGAGTTCTCGAGCATCCCCGACGTCAAGGAAGACGTCACGCAGATCGTCCTCAACATCAAGAAGCTGCGCCTGCGCTCGTACACCGACGAGCCCGTCAAGGCGCTGCTCGACGTGCCCGGACCCGGCACCGTCCGGGCCTCCGACGTGCGCTGGCCCGACCAGGTCGAGATCGTGAACGAGGACCAGGTCATCGCCACGCTCGACAACGAGAACGCGCGCCTCTCCATGGAGCTCACCGTGACGCGCGGCAGCGGCTTCGTCGAGGCCGAGGCGATCGAGGGGCAGCCCATCGGCGAGATCCCCGTCGACGCAATCTATACCCCCATCCGCAAAGTCGAGTACAACGTCGGCGCGGCGCGCGTCGGCCAGAGCGTGAACCTGGACCGGCTCGTCTTGCGCGTCTGGACCGACGGCACCATCACGCCCGAAGAGGCGGTCACCCGCAGCGCGCAGATCCTGGTCGAGCAGTTCCGCCTGTTCAACCAGCTGGTCCCGGGAATGGAGGAGCCGGTGGAAGTCGCCGCCGTCCGTCCCGCCACCTCGGCCAACGCCCTGCAAGTCCCGCCCGAGCTCGCCGACGTCTCCGTCGACGACCTCGAGCTCTCCAACCGCACGCTCAACTGCCTCAAGCGCAACAGCATCACACGCGTCGGACAGCTCGCCAGCATGACTGAGGACGATCTGCTCCACCTCCGCAACTTCGGCGACAAGTCTCTCCAGGAGCTGCGCGAGAAGCTGGCCGAGCGCGGCGTGCGGATCGGGCCCGCCACCGCCGGTGCAGGTGTCTAGCGATGCGTCACCAGTTCAAGGGCAGCCAGCTAAATCGGCCCACCGCTGAGCGCAAGCGCCTCATCCGCAGCATGATGGGATCTCTCCTCCGCTACGAGCGCATCACCACCACCGAGCGCCGCGCCAAGGAGCTGCGCCGGCACATCGAGAAGCTGATCACGACGGCGCGGCGCGGTGACATCCACTCGCGCCGCCTCGCCCTCGCGACGCTCCCCGATCCACCCGCGGTCTCCAAGCTTTTCGAGTTGATCGCCCCGCGCTTCAAGGATCGCCCGGGCGGGTACACGCGCGTCACCAAGCTCGGCCCCCGCAAGGGGGACGGCGCGCCCATGGCACAAATCGAGTTCGTCGAGCCCGCGGAGGCAGCGTCCCCCGCGTAGCGGCGCTTAGACGCGGTGCGCCTGCTGGCGGTGGTCGAGTATGACGGCACCGACTTCGCCGGCTTCCAGCTTCAAGCCAGGGGGCGTACCGTGCAGCTTGAGCTCGAGTCCGCGCTCGCGACCTGCACCGGTGAAGCCGTGCGCGTGATCGGCTCTGGACGCACCGATGCCGGCGTGCACGCCCGGGGGCAGGCGGCTCACTTCGATACCGCCGCCACCATCGCCGCGCACCCCGACCAGCTCCTGCGTGCGCTCAATGCGCACCTGCCTACCGACGTCAAGGTCCGTGCGCTCCGCCGGGTGCCGGAAACGCTCCACGCGCGCCACTCCGCGCTCAGTCGGCGCTACTGCTACCGCGTGCTCTCGGGCCGCATCCCGTCCCCGCTCCATCGCCGGTATGCGCACCACGTCCGGGCTGCGCTCTCCTGCCAGGCCATGAGCGACGCGGCGCAGCTGCTCGAAGGGACGCACGACTTCATCGCCTTCGCCTCCGAGGAAGGACCCGGCAGCACCGTCCGCCGGATCGACCGCGCCCGGGTCTGGCCCGTAGGCGCCGCCGCCGGTGTGGGCCGATCCGACCGCCCGGTGTCTCCAGGAGAGCCAATCTGGCACACTTACGGGGATTCAGCCCAGCTGATCGAGATCGAAGTGGAAGCGTCCGGCTTCCTGCGCCACATGATGCGGCGCATTGCCGGCACCCTTCTCCGCGTGGGCGATGGGCGGCTCCGTCCGGAGGACGTGGCCACCATCCTGGCCTCGCGCGACAAGTCGCTCGCCGGACCGACCGCGCCGGCACGCGGCCTGTGCCTCGAATCGATCGCCTATCCAGACCAAGAAATGCAGCAACCGGAATGAGTGTCAAAACCTACTCGCCCAAAGCGTCCGAGATCGAGCGGCGCTGGTGGGTCGTCGACGCGGAGGGCCAGACGCTCGGGCGTCTGGCGAGCGTCGTCGCCACCAGGCTGCGCGGTAAAGACAAACCCATCTATGCTCCCCACATGGACTGCGGCGATTTCGTCGTCGTCGTCAACGCCTCCCGCGTCGACGTGACGGGGCGCAAGCTGGAGCAGAAGCGCTACTACAGCCACAGCGGCTATCCGGGCGGTCTGCGTACCAGCAGCCTCGCGCAGGAGATGGAGAAGCACCCCGAGCGCGTGATCGAGAAGGCCGTGCGCGGCATGCTTCCTAAGACCTCGCTCGGTGATCACATGATCAAGAAGCTGAAGGTCTACGCCGGACCCGAGCATCCCCACACGTCACAGCAGCCGGAGACGTGGCAGCTGACCGAGGCGCTGACCGGCAAGGCGCAAGGCAAAGAGAGCGCATAACGCATGACGACGCAGGCCGCGCAAAAGCAGCAGCAGTACTTCTATGGACTTGGCCGGCGCAAGTGCGCCATCGCCAAGGTCCGCCTCTACCCCGGCGAGGGATCGATCGTCGTCAACGGACGACCCTGTCGCGAGTACTTTGGGCGCGAGACCCTCGACCTGATCGTGCAGCAGCCGCTCCAGGTCACCGACGGCGCGGGACGCTTCAACGTCGTCGCGTCGGTGGAGGGTGGCGGCCCGGCCGGTCAGGCCGGTGCGGTGCGGCTCGGAATCGCGCGTGCGCTCCTCGTCGCGGATGAGGGGAGCAGGACGACGCTCCGCGGCGCCGGCCTCCTGACACGCGATGCGCGGGTCAAGGAGCGGAAGAAGCCCGGCCTCAAGCGCGCCCGCCGCGCCAAGCAGTTCACGAAGCGCTAGCCGCTTCCGGCTGAGGTTCGGGCAAGGCCTCGGTCGCGGACTCCTGAGACGCCGGCTCCTCTGGGGCCGGCGTCTCTTCATTCTGGAGCGCTGCCAGGGCGCTGAGGTCGGCCATCTCGGGGAGGTCCGCCAGGCTCCGCAGGCCGAACGCGCGCAGGAACTCGAACGTCGTCCCGTAGAGGATCGGCCGGCCAACTGTGTTCTGCCGGCCCACCTCTTCAATCAGGCCGCGTGTCAGCAAGTTGTGCACCGCGTAGTCCGGGTTCACGCCGCGGATCTGCTCGATCTGCGTGCGTGTCACCGGCTGCCGATAGGCGACGATCGCCAGCGTCTCCAGCGCCGCCGCCGAGAGCTTGCCCGACATCTCCAACCCCAGGAAGCGCTGCACCACCGGCGCCGCCAGCGGATGGCTGACCATCTGGAGCGCCTGCCCCTGGCGCTGGAGCGCGATCCCGCGCTCCCCAGATCCGCCCTCCAGCCATGCCACCGCGTCCTCCACCGCGTCCGGTGAGACGACTAGCAGCTTCGACAGCTCCTGCACGCTGACCGGTCGGTCGGCCACGAACAGCACCGCCTCCACCTGCGCGGCGAGCGTCACGCCCGAGTCGTCCCGCATCAGCCCTTCTCGATCTGTCACGCTAGATCCCCGCCTCCACCGACTCTGCCGCCTCGGTCTCTGCCTCTTCACCACCGACTTCGGTCGTGACCGCGACGGCGCTTCCGGGCGCGATCCAGATCTCGCCGAATAGTTGGTCCTGCTCCAGCTCGATTTCCCACTTGCGGTACAGCTCGAGCAGCGCCAGAAACGTCACGATCAGCTCGCCGCGCGTCTGGCAGTCCTCCGCCAGCCACTCGAACGAGACGCGACCGCGCTCCCTCAGCGCGCGCCGCACCTGGTCGATCCGCTGGCCAATCGTCACTCTGGGCGGCGGCTCGGGCGCCGCCGGCGCGGGCAACCGCACCGCCAGCAGCCGCTGGAGCGCGGCGGCGAGATGCTCGGGCGCCGCGCGCTCCAGGCGTGGGGGCGGCGCCTTGGGCGGCAGGGGTGGCGGCGACGTGCGGTGGAACGCCCGCTCGCCGCGCTCCTGGCGCTCCCCCAGCTGTCCCGCCGCCTCCCGGTAGCGCCGGTATTCGCGCAGGCGCTCCTCCAACGCCTGCTCGTCCAGAGACTCGTCATCCGCAGCGCGCGACGCCTCGCGCGGGAGCAGGGCCCGGGACTTGATCACCAGCAACTGCGCCCCGATCACCAAGAACTCGGCCAGAAAGTCGAGCTTGTGCGTGTCGTGCGGCAGGAGCCGCACCGTCGCCAGGTACTGGTCCGCCACGGATGCTAACGAGATCGCCGTGATCTCGAGCTTGCCCTCGTCCAGGTGATGGAGCAGTAGCTCCAGCGAGCCGTCGAATCCGTCGACGGTCAGGTGAGCGTCAGAGAGCGAGCCGTAGGCGGTCTTGGCGATCGGCACAACGCGTCAGATCAGATTCGCCAGCCCCGAGGCCGCCTGTGCGAGCAGGCGGATCACCGGCCTGAGCAGCAGGCTCAGCAGCGAAATCCGGATGATGTTCGCCGAGAATACCAGGATCAGCAGGATCATCGGCCCGTACCGGGCCACCCGGGCGAGCGGGTAGGCCAGCGGCGCGGGAAGGATCCCGATCGCGACGCCGAACCCGTCCAGCGGCGGGATCGGAAGCAGGTTGAACGCGCACAACCCCAGGTTCAGGATGGCGAACGTGACCACTCCGTCCTCGTAGTCGGGCGGGATGCTCAGGTGATTCAGCGCGACGAACGTCAGCGTGGCCAGCACGAAGTTCGAGAACGGTCCGGCGCCCGACACGATCGCCATTCCGGCGCGCCCGTAGCGCAGTGCAGCGCCATTCACCGGCACCGGTTTGCCCCAGCCCATGCCCGGCGCTCCGGTCACCGTCGTCAGCACCAGAAGCAGCGTGCCGAACGGGTCCAGATGCCGGATGGGGTTGAGCGTCAACCGCCCCGCGCGCTGCGCCGTGAAGTCGCCCAGCAGGCGCGCCGCGAGCGCGTGGCTGAACTCGTGCACCGCGATGGCGACGACGAACCCAGCCAGCAGGATGATCGCGGTGCGGGGATCAATAGAAAACATGGCAAAAACAAAGGACCCGGACCAGCGTCCGGGCCCTATGCGTCAGCGACCGGTGACGGCGCTGCTACTTTGGCGCTTTCTTGGCCTGCGCGGCCTTCTTCTGCTGGTTCTTCTTCTGCGTTGCCTTGGGAGACTTGTCGCCCACTTGTACTTGATCCTTTCTCGTGCGCACTGCCAATGACGCCACTGGGCTCCCCCACCGGCGGCGCGGACACCGGCTGGGCCCCGGGCGTTGCCATGGTAGCACCGCGGCGGCGCCCTGACCACCCACCTTCTCGCCTCGCCCAACGCTCGAGAAGCTGCAGCCCGACCAGGGCGACGAACGCTGCGCCGATCCCCTGCTGCGTCTCACGCCGCGACAGGTCCGCCCACGGCGGCACGTGATCGCCGCGCGCCTCGGCGTAGCGTCCCCATACGGCCAGCCCCAGAGGTGCGGTAACTGCCGCCAGCAGAACCAGCAAGACAAGTGTGTCCGCGACGACCCGCAGCCAGACGCGCCCCACGTTGGACACCGTCAGGACCGCTCGGCCACGATCAGCGCCGAAAGTCCAGCCGGCAGGTCGCGGCGCGCCAGAACCGCCGCCTCCGCGTCCAGCGCGGCGCGGAACAACCGGTTGACGGCCGGCGCCACCGGCCGCACGTCGGATTGGTGCTCCGCCGCCGCACGCTCGCCGCCCCACACGCGCGCCGCCAGCCGCGCCGCCGCCGCCGCGGGAAAGAGCAGCGTATTGGCATAGCTCGCACGCCGCACCGCCAGCCCGGCCCGCGTCGCCTTCACACGAAGCTCGTCCAGCGAATAGCGCTGTCGCGTGTGCACTGCCGCGTCGTGCTCGCTCCGCAGCCCCTCGTACGCCGGCACGCGCACTAACAGCGTCCCTCCCGGACGCAACACCCGCCGCAGCTCCCCCAGCGCGGCGACGTCGTCCGACACGTCCAGGTGGTAGATCACGTCGAAGCTCGTCACCAGATCAAACGTCTCCGACGGGTACGGCAGACGCAGAATCGATGCCCGCGCGACAGTCGTCAGCCCTCGCAGTTGACAGAACCGCATCGCCTCGCGCGACAGGTCAACACCGTGAACTTCGCCGTACTGCGCCAGCCAGCGCAGATTGCCTCCCGTGCCGCAGCCGGCGTCCAGAATGCGCCGGGCCCGGCGCAGGCGTTCGCCCAGCAGCGACTCGGCGATGCGCCTCATCCCCGTGTACCACCACAGCGTGTCCTCGACGCGATACATCGCCTCGTACTCGGCGGCGTTCATCGGCGTCTCCGTGCCTTCTGCGGGCTGCTCGTTTACGAGGTCGCTCAGGCGCCGAAGAAGCGGCGGATCTCCTGCGCCACCCGCCGCGCGTCGTCGTGCGGCAGCTCGGGATAGAAAGGAAGCGACAGGATCTCGCCGCACGCACGCTCGGTCTCGGGCAGTGATCCCACGGGATAGCCCATGTCCTCATACGCCGCCTGCAGGTGCACCGGCTCCGGGTAGTGGATCTGCGCCCCGATCTGCCGCTCGCGCAGGAATGCCTGCAGTGCGTCGCGACGCGCCGCGCCGTCGGCCACCCGCACGACGTACAGGTGGTAGACGTGGTGCGCCCACTCGCGCTCCTCGGGCAGCGCCAACCCGGAAACGCCCGACAGCCACTCGCCGTACCGCTCCGCAAGTGCCCGCCGGCGCTTGTTGCCCTCGTCCAGGTGACGCAGCTTCACGCGCAGGATCGCGGCCTGCAGCTCGTCCAGCCGCGAGTTCACTCCCTTGAGCAGGCTGTAGTACCGCTTCCCTGTCTCCCAACCGTAGTTGCGCAGCATCGCCAGCCGGTCGGCCAGCCCGCCGTCGTTCGTTCCGATGGCGCCCCCGTCGCCGTACGCTCCGAGATTCTTCGTCGGGTAGAAGCTGAACGCAGCTGCCTCGCCAAACGTCCCCACCTTCTCGCCGCCGTACGCCGCGCCATGCGCCTGCGCCGCGTCCTCCACCACCAGCAGTCCGTGCTCACGCGCGAAGTCACGGATCGCGCCAATGTCCGCCGGATGGCCATACAGGTGCACCGGAACGATCGCCTTCGTGCGCTGCGTGAGCTTCTCGCGCAGGAGCGCTGGGTCCATCGTCAGCGTGACCGGGTCCACGTCCACGAAGACCGGCGTCGCCCCTGTTGCGGAAATCGCCACCGTCGTTGCCACCGCGGTATGCGACACCGTGAGCACCTCGTCCCCCACTCCGACCCCCAGCCCCCACAGCGCCAGGTGAATCGCCTCGGTGCCCGAGCCAACGCCGATGACTCGTGCTACCCCCAGGTAGTCGGCGAACTCGCGCTCGAAGGCCTCGACCTCGCGGTGCAGGACGAAGATGTTCTCGTCCAGCGCCCGTGCGATCGCCGCGTCGATCTCGCCCTTCAGCTCCAGGTACTGCGGCCGGGTGACATTGAACGGGATCGGGCGCGCCGCCGCGTCTGCGCTCACTTGGCGAGTGGGCGCGGCGCGCCGGCCGGCAGCGGCGACGGTAGCGGCGACGGCGTTCCCTGCCCCTTCTGGATGCGCAGCCACCACCACAGCTTGGCCAGGCTGATCACCACGTCCACCAGGTGGTTCAGCCGGAAGAACTGGGAGACGCCGTAGGCGCGGTGGTAGTGGTTGACGGGGACCTCCACCGTGCGGAACCCCGCCAGCTGCACCTTCGTCATCAGCTCCAGCGCGATCGCCCCGCTGTTCTGCGTCAGCCGCACGCGCTCGAACACCTGGCGCTTGATCAGTCGGAAGTCGCAGTCCACGTCGTGCACGCCAAACCCGAACACCCACCGCATCGA
>DASTZM010000503.1:0-6657 GCA_035764305.1 Chloroflexota bacterium
GGCGCGCGCCAGCTGCAGCCCGGTCAGCGTCGTTTCGCCGGCGCCGACAAGCGCCGCGCCGACCCAGGGCTGGAAGAAGAGCAGCGTCGCCACGACGCCGCACAGCGCGGCGGCGTAGCGCCCGAGGCGGTTGCGCGTGGGGCCAGTCGCCATGCTCGTGCGCCTAGCCCTTCACGCTGCCGGCCGTCAGGCCCTCGACCAGGAAGCGCTGGGAGAAGCCGTAGAACGCCACCACCGGCACCGACATCGTGATCGACGCCGCCATGATGGGCCCCCACGGGAACACGTCCCCGATGATCAGCTTGCCCAGGCCCACGGGGAGCGTCGTCGCCTCGTTGCTTTGGATGAAGACGAACGCCATCAGAAACTCGTTCCACGCCCCGGTGATCGAGAACAGCGCGACGACGACAAGCGCGGGCAGCACCAGCGGGAAGACGATGTGCCGGAAGGCAAGGAACTTATTGCAGCCGTCAATCAGCGCCGACTCCTCCAGCTCCTCCGGGATGCTGCGGTAGTAGCCCATGAGGAGCCAGCACGCGAACGGCATCAGGCCGATGGGGTACGCGAGGATCAGACTGCCCAGCGTGTTGGTCAGCCGGAACAGCGCGAAGATCTGGAACAACGGCACCACGAGCATGATGCCCGGCATGAGATAGGTGAGGAGGATGGCGGTGGAGATGAAGCTCGCCCCGAACCAGCGCAGCCGCACCAGGGCGTAGGCTCCGAGCGACGACACGCTCAGACTGATCGCCGTCGCCGACAGCGCGACGATCACCGTGTTGCGCAGCCAGGTCGGGAACTGGGACTTGGTGAAGAGGAAGACAAAGTGCTCGGTCGACCAGGGGGCGGGCCAGAAGACGTTGGTGTAGGTCGCGAGCTGCTGGTTCGTCTTGAAGGCGGTGACCAGGATCCAGTAGAAGGGGTACAGCTCGATGAACGTGATGACGGCGATGGGCAGCGCGACGAGGAGCCCCATGGCCACTTTCCCTGCGCGCCTGGTGCCCCGCGCGCCGCCGCGCAGGAGCAGCCGGCCGAGTGCCCGCGACGCCGCCTCGCCCACCGCCTCGGCGTAGCGGTTGACGAGCCAGAAGACGTCCAGCGCGAAGCGCAGCACGACCTTCACCGGCCACACGAGCCACAGGAGGCCGACGTAGGCGGCGCTCTCGCGGTCGTCTTCGCTCTGGCTGCCGCGCATGAAGCGGCCGAGGATGACGACCAGCACGGCGAGCAGCGGGGCGATGAGCATCGCCAGCGCGACGGCGCGCCCAAACAGCATGCTGCCGATCTGCTCGTAGACGCGGATCGCGTAGACCTTGGTCGAGCCCCCCGGTCCCCCGGCCGTGATCAGATAGATCATGCCGAAGGTGTTGAAGGTCGAGATCAGGCTGAACAGCGTCTCGACGATGATGACGTACTTCATGCCGGGGAGCGTGACGTGCAGGAAGCGCTGCCACGCGGTGGCGCCATCGATCGCCGCCGCCTCGTACAGCTCCTTCTCGATGGACTTGAGGCCGGCCAGGGCGAGCAGCGTGAAGAAGGGGACGCCCTTCCACACGTTGACCGCCACCATGGCATGGATCGCCCACGCCGGATTGCTCGTCCAGCCGATGCCTCCGGCGCTACCGATCAGCCCGTTGGTCCACGCGTGCAGCACCTGCAGCGTGGCGTTCAGGCCGCCGAACTGGGGGTTGTAGAGGAAGCGCCAGGTGGCCGCGGTGACGACCTCGGGCACGATGTACGGCGCCAGAATCAGCGCCGTGAGCAGCGCACGGTAGCGCCGGACGTTGTGCAGCGCGAGCGCCGCCACGAGGCCGATGACGAACTTGATCGCGACCGACTCGGCGGTGAACTGGACGGTGGTGAGGAGGGCGCGCCGGAACTGCGGATCCCGCAGCTGAGCGGCGTAGTTCTCCAGGCCGATGAACTGGACCCAGCGCGGGCCGATCACCTGGTGCAGGCTCATCCAGAGCGCCTGCGCGAACGGCCAGCCGATGAGCCCGACCATGAGCGCGAGCATCGGGGCGGCGAAGGCGAGCCCGGCAGCCCAGTCCGGGCCGAGCACGTGGATGACGCGGCGGCGGAACGACGGCGGCGCGGGCGCACCCGGCGCCACGGGGCCGGCGACCGGAGCGACCGGTGTACGCGGACGCGCGAGTGTGGTGGTCATGGTCGGCAGTTACCCGTGCCTCCCCACGCGCCCCGCGCCGCGCCGAGGAGGGGCCGGCGCGGCGCGGGGCGGTCCTGACAGAGGGTTCCGACTACCTCCCCTTCAGGCCGAACGCCTGGTAGATGTCGACGCAGCGCAGGTGCGCGTCGCGCACCGCGGCGATGACCGGCTTGCCGGCGAGGATCTCGCCCATCATGCCGGTGAGCACGGTCTGCTGTCCGACCGCAGCGGCGGCGTCGGTGGGCGGACCGCGGTGGGGCAGGCCGATGAAGGGCGGGGTGGCGAAGACCACGTCCTTGAACTTGCTAGCCAGCTTGTTCTCGACGACGAACGGGTTGTCCCACTGCGCGGCGTACGCCGGGAGGACGTAGCCGTAGCTGATCTTGAGCATCGGGTCGTAGATCTCGGGGGACATGAAGTGGGTCGCCAGCTCCACGGCGGCGTCGAAGTTCTTGGATCCGTTCATGAAGTGGAAGCCCGAGCCGCTCACCCGCTGCTGGCGCGCGCCGTAGGGTCCGAGCGGCGCCATGACGGCGTCGGTGACGTCGTCGAGGCGCGTGCCGTCGCCCAAACGCGTGTCGTCCAGAATGGACTTGGCCCACAGCGTCGCGGCGTTGAACGTGAACGCGATGGAGCCGGCGAGCCAGGCCTCATTGTTGCCGGTGTCGTTCCAGGAATTGACGCCGGGTGGGAGGATGGGGGCGTTGGCGGGGTTGAGGTAGACGTCGGACAGCCAGGACATGGCGTCGATCGTCTCGGGTGAGTACAGCGTGACGATCTCACCGGTCGGGTCGGCGAGGGCGCCGCCCCACTGCCACATGACGTCCTGGACGATGTAGTCGCCGTCGCCGCACTGGTTGACGGTCAGGCCCCAGCCGTAGAACTTCTGGTCCGGTCGGGAGACGAGGCGCGCCGCCTGCAGCATGCCGTCCCACGTGCCAAAGATGGGATCGCTGGCCGTGTCCAGGCCAACCTCGGCGAACTTGTCCTTGCGCAGCCAGTAGCCCTCACCGCGCGTGTACCAGGGGGCGTTGACCCACTTGTTCTTGATCAGCGTCGCGACGGTGGAGGTGGAGTAGGGTCGGCCGAAGCGACTCTGGAAGGCCTCGACCACCGGCGTCGCGTCGCGCGTCAGGTCGTACATGAACTCGAGGCGCGCGTCCAGGCTGTGGGTCAGCAGGATGTCCACCGGCGTGCCGGCCGCCTTCTGGGCCTGGAGGCGCTGGTAGATGTCGGTGCCACCCTGGTAGGCGTTGATGTCCGAGATGTCGGTGTCCCAGCCCCTGGCGGCGACGAAGGCTTTGACGGTGTCCTGGATGTACTTGTTGTGGTCCGGGTGGAAGTCCAGCGGGGTGACCACCTGGAACTTCCCGCTGATCTTGGCCTGCGCGCTCACCCCCGCCTGGGCGAGGCCGGCGGTCAGGGGGCCGGCGAGCAGGCCGCCGGCGATGGCGGCACCCCCGGCTCTGGCGAACAGGCTCCGCCGTGTGACCGGCGGTGAGTGCTGACCGGCTGCGTGGGCCATACTGGGTTCTCTCCTTCTTGACGGCGCGCGTGGCGCAGGATGCGGCGGTTCGGCCGCTGGGCGCATGATGGCCCGGAGACATTGCGGGCGCGGTGAACGGCGGTAAACGCCGCGTAGACGAAACCCCGCGGTGGCCGCCCGCTACTCGGCGGGCGTCGCCGTTCACCGGCTGCGGTCAAACGTTGCGGTGTGGTTTACGTGCGGTAACGCCGCACGCAACACGCGGCGCGCACACTCCCGGCAGAAAGGCTTGAGTGCAATGGAGCCCCTGCCGACGCCGCAGAGTCTGAGCACCGGGATCGAAGAGCTGATGCCCACCAACGGCATCGAGGAGCTGATCCCCACGATCCGGACGTACTACTGGGACCTGCCGACGATCAAGTTCGTGCTGCTGCTCGTGTTCGCCGTCGCGATGTACGGGCTGATCAACGAGCTGCAGGCGGCGCTAGCAGTTCGTCAAGTACCCCCGCCAACGCCGTCTCACTGACGGGACCGACCATCCGCCGGACGAGCTGGCCGGCCCGATCGACGATGAACTTCTCGGGCACTCCGGTGAGGCCGTAGTCCACCGCGATGCGACCGGGGTCCTGGCCGTTCGCGTACGTGATTCCGAAGCGCTGGATGAAGGCGCGCGCATCGCTCGGCTTGTCGCCCAGCGTGTTGACGCCGACGAAGACCACCTCGCGATCGCGGTAGCGGCGCCACGTGCGTTCGAGTGCCGGGGCTTCCTCCTGGCACGGGACGCACCACGAGGCCCAGAAGTCGACGACGACCACACTGCCGCGCGCGTCCGCCAGCGAGAACGCGCCGCCGTCGAAGAGCGGCAGCCGGAAATCGCGCGCCGGCTTCGGCGTCAGGGCGATGCCCGCGAAGGTGGCGTTGACGCCCAGCGCGGGGCCGCGCACGCTCTTGGGCAGCATGCCGTAGCCGACCAGCGCGAGCAGCGATACGACGGACAGCACGCCGAGGACCACCGTGACGCGGCTCGGCGCGGGTCCGTCCGGGTCGGGCGCCGCCGCGACCGCGCCGGGCAGCTCAGCGGCCGGCGCGGCCATACCGGACCAGCCGGCGTACCAGGAGCGCGGCGTACGCGCCGAGGGCGAGGGGAACGAGCGCGTACGCGACGTAGGCGTAGGCGACGCTGCCCGAATTCAGGAGGCTGTCCATAGCGGTCTCTCCAGCTGAGGGTGGATGGGAGTGAGTGCGGGTGCGCCTTCCGCCGCGTCCTCGAGACGCTCGGCCGCACGCTCGACGCGGATGCGCAGCAGCAGCAGCGTGACGAACACCGCGGTCATGGTGATCAGTCCCAGCATGAGGGTGGCCAGCATGGTGGGCGGGAGAGCAGGCCCGTCGGCGCGCACGACGACGGGCTGGGGATGCAGCGTGCGCCACCACAGGACGGCGAAGTGGATGAACGGTATATCGAGCGCGCCGACGATCCCGAGCACGGCGGCGTAGCGCGCGGCTCGCTCGCGGTCCTCCACCATGCCACGCAGCATGACGTAGGCAACGTAGATCAGCCACAGGACAAGCGTGCTGGTCAGGCGCGCGTCCCACGTCCACCACGTGCCCCAGACGGGTTTGCCCCACAGCATGCCGGTCGCGAGGACGGCGGTGCACAGGACGACGCCCACCTCTGCGGCGCAGCGCGCGAGGAGATCCCACCCGCCGCGGCGCGTGACGAGGTAGGCAACGCTCGCCACGCAGACGACGCCGAAGGCGAGGAACGCGGTCCAGGCCAGAGGCACGTGGACGTAGAAGATGCGCTGCGCCGGCCCCTGCACCGTGTCCTGCGGGGCGTAGAACCAGTCCGCCCACAGCGACGCGAGCGCCAGCAGCGCGGTGAGCGGCGCGCCGACTCTGACGGCGAGCCCCAGGCGATGATCGGTGCGTGGTGTCACGAGTTTCCTCCGTTACTGGGCAGAGTTCCGCCGCTCACGTGGGTTCGCTTCACTGCTCCACCACGTACTCAAAGGCGAGGTAGCCGGCGGCGGCGAAGAGCACGTCGTAGCCGGCGAGGAGCTGCAGCCACGGCAGCACGCCGGCCAGACCGCTCCCCGAGGCAGGTGAGCCGGCGGCGTCCAGGACGGCGGCGGTCGCTTTGACCGCGGCGATGAGGACCGGAACCGAGATGGGGAACAGCAGGACCGGGAGCAGAATCTCGCGCGCGCGCGTGCCGGCGGCGATGGCCGCCAGCAGCGTGCCGGTCCCGACCAGCCCGAGTGTGCCGAGCGCGACGACGAGGAAGAGCGCCGGGTGCAGCACAGGGGCATTGAAGAAGATGGCGAAGACCGGGAGCAGCACGACTTCGAGCGCCGTGGTGAAGACCAGGTTGGTGAGCAGCTTGGCGAAGAAGATGGTGCCGGCCGACGCGGGGCAGAGCAGGAGCCCCTCCAGCGTGCCGCGCTCGGCCTCGAGCGCCATGGTGCGCCCCAGCGCGAGCGTGGTGGCAAAGGCGAAGGCGACCCACAGCGCGCCGGGAGTGACGAGCAGAGCGCTCTCCGCACGCAGGTCGAAGGCGAAGGCGAAGATGACGAGCACGAGCAGGGCAAAGACACCCGTGGAGGCGACGACGTCCCGTCCACGCCACTCGGCGAGCAGATCCTTGGCGACAAGCGCACGGATCTGCGCCAGCGCGTCCGGCAGACGGGGAACCCCGTTCGTGTGGGCGCTCGCGTGTGCCCCGCGCCCCTCCCGCGCAGGTGCCGCGAGCGTGGAGGTCAGCTGCACGACGCCGCCTCTGCAGCGAGCACATGACCGCGCTCGAGCGTGAGGGCGCGGTGGCAGAGCGCGCGGCCCAACCCACGGTCGTGGGTGGCCCACACCACCGCAGGCGGACGCGGACCGTCGAGCGCCAGCAGCTCGGGCAAGCGCGCCGCGGCTTCGACGTCGAGCCCGCTCTCGGGCTCGTCCAAGAGCAGGATGGACGGTTCGTGCAGCGTGGCGCGGGCGATGCTGAGGCGCT
>DASTZM010000504.1:0-3540 GCA_035764305.1 Chloroflexota bacterium
CGGTCGCGGCGTCGGGCGCGGGATCGTCGGGCATCCCGGCGCGCGAGGTGACCGAGGTGGTGGGGGTGATCAAGGCGTTCGCGACGTCGGTGGGGAGCGGGCCGCTGGTGACCGAGCTGCACGGCGCGCTGGGCGACCGGCTAAGGATGGCGGGCGGCTCCGAAACCGAGCACGAGTACGGCGCGACGACGGGTCGCGCGCGGCGCTGCGGCTGGTTCGACGCCGTCGCCGGGCGCCAGTCGGCGGCGATCAACGGCTGCACCGGATTGGCGCTGACCAAGCTCGACGCGCTGGACGGGTTCGAGCAGCTACAGATCGCGACGGGATACGAGATCGACGGGAAGCGCTGCGATTACGTGCCGAGCAACTCGCGCGCGCTGTCTCGCGCAACGCCGCTGTACGAGGCGCACCGCGGGTGGGACCGCGCGCGCGAGATCCGCGAGTGGGCGGCGCTGCCCGAGGCGGCGCGGGCCTATACCGAGCGCATCGAGGCGCTGTGTGAAGTGCCGGTGACGTACGCCGGCACGGGGCCGTCGCGCCTGGCGATGGTGAGACGATAGGGCCGGCAAGGAGACCGACATGCCGCTGGTGCCGATGAAGCAGATCCTGGACGAGGCGGAGAAGGGCGGCTACGGGGTGGGCGCCTTCAACGTCAACAACATGGAGCAGATCCAGGCGATCATGCGCGCGGCGCGTGACACCAAGTCGCCCGTGATCATCCAGGCGTCGCGCGGCGCGCTGCGCTACACCAACCTGATCTACCTGCGCAAGCTGATGGAGGCCGCCGCGGAGGACAACCCCACCACCAAGATCGCGCTGCACCTGGACCACGGCAACGACCTGGAGGTGGTGAAGCAGGCGATCGACCTCGGCTTCACGTCGGTGATGATCGACGGGTCACTCGAGGCAGATGGAAAGACCCCCCGCTCCTTCGAGAGCAACGTAGAGATCACGCGCGGCGCGGTGGAGATCGCGCACCCGCACGGCGTCACTGTCGAAGGCGAGCTGGGAACGCTCGGCGGAATCGAAGAGCACGTGCAGGCCAGCCGCGTCATACTGACCGAGCCGGAAGAGGCGGTCGAGTTCGTCAAGCAGACGGGCGTCGATGCGCTTGCCGTAGCCATTGGCACCTCCCACGGCGCCTACAAGTTCAAGGTCACACCGACGCTGGCAATCGACCGTGTCGAAAAGATCCACGCGCTCGCGCCCGCCGTGCGCCTGGTGATGCATGGCTCCTCCAGCGTCCCGCAGGAGCTGGTGGCGGAGGTGAACAAGTACGGCGGCAAGATGCCCAACGCGATGGGCGTGCCCGTTTCTTCAATCCAGGAAGGGATCCGCAAGGGGATCCGCAAGATCAACATCGACACCGACACGCGCATCGCGGCGACGGCGACGATCCGGCGCATCTTCCACGAGGAACCGGGGGTGTTCGATCCACGTGAGTACCTGGGTCCGGTGCGCGACGCGATCTACGAGGTGGTGAAAGCTCGCATGGAGGCATTCGGATCGGCGGGGCATAACGACGACTACGCGCCGATGACGCTGGAAGACACGAAGAAGGCGTACGCCGCGAAGCGGTAGGTCGCCCTCGGCGGGCCGCTAGTTCAGCCGGCCCATGTCCTTCCAGAGCTTGTCGGCGGCGTCCGAGGTGTGCTGGGCGTCGGGGGCGCCCGGGGCGAGGCGGGCGTAGAGCTTCAGGTCGAACCAGGCGGGGCCCGGGAGGTTCATGCGCGCCAGGATGAGGCCGCGGTCGCGCACCTGGTCGACCGTCGGCGCGATGACGAGCAACCGCTCGACCGCGGCCAGCGCCTTGGGGAGCGGGCCGCGCAGCCGGTACGCCTCTTTGAGGTTGTTCAGCATGCGCGCGAGGATCTGCTTCTTGGAGGCGGGGATGATCAGGTCCTGCGGCAGCTGGGCGCGGTCCTCTGGCCGCAGGCGGTTGCCGCGGTTGTAGGGGTCAACTAGCGCGCGGAAGCTTGCGCCGCGGAACTCGGCCATGAAGTGGCCGGGCAACGCGATGCCTACCGCCTCCAGACCGGCGCGGCGCGCTACCTCGCAGTACAGAAGAGAGAGGGTGATGGGCATGCCCCGCTTCCGGTCGAGGACGTCGTTCAGGTAGCTGTTCCGCGGGTGGTAGAAGGGCTGGTAGTCGGCGTCGATCTGGTCGCCTTCGAAGCCCTCCTGCTCAAAGAGGACGTGGTGGAGCGCGGCCAGGGCCAGCTCATCGGGATTCTCAGCGCTCCCCCCGCCACCTGTCTCTCCGCTGGGTGCCTCGGGCCCGATGGTTTGGGTCCGCGCGAGCCTGCGCACGCGGCCGGCCATGTCGTCCAGGCGGGCGAGGTAGGCAGGGACGTCGAGCCCGGGGAACTCCTCGGCGGCGATGACCAGCGCGGCTTCGGCCAGGTCGATCTTCTCCTCGTGCCCGCGGGCGAGCGAGACGAAGCGCTGGCGCGCCGCGGCCGCGAGCGCCGTCTGGTTGGGATCGGGCTGGTCATCGGGCCCAGGTGTCATGGGTGCCGGGTGATACCGCACACGTCGGGCCACACGGGTGTATCCGTCCCCTGGAGCGGGGCGCCGCCGTATCTGTCTAGGTGACGACGGTCGATCTGGATAGACTGGTGGCAGCGATCCTGCCTCCCAGTGGAGCGGGTGCCCAGCCAGAGATGATCCGAGTTCTGGTCGTCGACGCGTCCCCCGAGGTCCAATCCCAGATCTCGGAGGCGCTGTCGCCGCTGCCAGATGCCGAGGTGGTGGGCACTGTGCCCGCGAGCGCCGCCGCGCTGGAGCGCGTGGCGGTACTGCGCCCCGACGTCCTGCTGATGAGCATGGATGACGACGGCGCAGCGAGTCTGGCCGAGGCGATCTCGACGCGCTACCCGTTCGTCTCGCTGATCATGACCTCGCGGAACGGCGAGGCCGACCAGCTGCGACGCGCGATGCAGGCCGGCGCGCGCCAGTTCCTGGTCAAGCCGCTGGCGGCGCCCGAGCTGGTGGAGAGCGTCCGGACGGTCTACCGGCTGGACGAGAGCCGGCGCACCGCTGCATTGGCGGCGCAGAGCGGCCCCGCCACCGTCGGCGTCATGGCGCCACCGCCCCGTGCCGCCACGGGCCCGGCGCGCGAAGGCAAGATCTTCACGTTCTACTCAGCCAAGGGCGGCGCCGGCTGCACGACGCTGGCGTGTAACACCGCGATCGCGCTCAAGCGCGCGACCGGCAAGGAGGTGGCGCTGTTCGACTGCGGCCTCCTCTTCGGCGACGTGGGGGTCGTGCTCAACCTCAATCCGCGCAGCACGATCGTCGATCTGCTGCCCCAGATGGACGCGCACCCCGGGCCGCTCGACCCGGAGTTCCTGTCGCAGACGATGATCCCGCATGCGAGCGGCGTGAAGGTCCTGCTCGCGCCGGCGTCGCCAGAGAAGGCGGAGCTGGTGACGGCGGAGCACGTCCACCGCGTGCTGATCGCGCTGCGGGATCAGTTCGACTTCGTCGTGATCGACACGTGGCCGACGTTTGAGGAGCGGATCCTAAACGTGCTGGACG
>DASTZM010000505.1:0-3527 GCA_035764305.1 Chloroflexota bacterium
GTTGTGGTGCTGGAAGCGATGAAGATGGAGAGCGCGCTTGCCGCGACGAGCGCGGGCACGATCAGCGAGGTGCTCGTCCAGCCGGGGCAGACCGTGCAGCAGCGTCAGGCGCTGCTGAAGATCGATCCCGCGCCTTCGCCCGAAGGCTGAGCGCCCAGCCTGACCGAGGGTGCGCTGCGAGCACCGCCAGCGCGGCGTAGCCAACAGCGACGACCGCCCCGGAGCGCCAGGGCCACAGCACCGCAAGCGGCGCCAGGGCGGCGGACAGTGCGACCGACGCACCCACGAGTCGCCACGGGCGCCGTGCCGCGCCAGCGGCGTGCGCGAGCGGCAGCATGAGAGGAGTGGCGTTCGTCTCCCACGCGGGCGGCGTCAGCAGTGCTCCCACGACGACCGAGCGCATGGCACCCTGCAGCAGCCCGGCGCGCCACCCGGCTGCGACCCAGACCAACAGCACCAGGCCCAGCGCCACCGTGCCGAGGAGCGCCAGCGGCGCGGCAGCTCCCTCGGCGAGCAGGACGAACACAGCGGGCGCGGTGGTGCGAAGCGCGCCAGCATTGCCGTAGGTCTGCATTGCGTTGAGGAAGGCTGCGGGCCACGAAGGCAAGAGCGCTGTTGCCAGGAGTGCAAGTCCCACGACGACACCAGTCAGACCCGCCAGGAACCGTCGGGCCGATGCCTCGCAGCGCACGGCGAGCACGACCTCACGCCCCACCCAGCCCAGCGTCACAAGCGCCGTGAGCTGCGGCTTGAGCAACGATCCGAGTGCGAGCGCAACGCCGGCGAGTACTGGATAGCGCGATCGGATCCAGAGCGCGAGCGCCACGAGCAGTGGCACGAGCAGCCCCGGTTGGACGAGCGCCGCGTTCCACAGCGCCGGTACCGAGAGCAGTACGACGACCGCCCCGGCCAGTGGTGGTGGGGCGGAGCTTGAGGCGGCGCGTGCGGCGCCGGTAGCGGCCATCAGCGTGCCGGCCACCGCGAGCGCGACGATTCCACTGACCAGCCAGGCGCCCGCGGCCCAGTCGTACGGCAGTGTCACGAGGGGCGCGAGCGGAAGCACGCCGGGGAGGGGGTAGATCAGGCCGTACGCCGCTCGCACCGCGTCCGGAGCGGTGGCGAGCGACGTGCGCAGTGCAACTTCCGCGGTGACTGAGGCGCTGTACGGATCGCGGCCTTCGATCAGCAGTGCGCGCAGCGCATACCAGCGCGGGAAGAAGTCGGTGTCCCCTCCGCGCTGGGCGACGTAGCGGTGCGCCAAGACGGTTGCGGCGGCGGCGAGTGCGGCGGCGAGGCTATACTGAGCCACCTTCGTGGTCGTCAGGGGCCCGCGGCGGCGTGTGCTGGCCTGCCTTTCCGCTGCCGCCGCGAGGCTGGCGTTCCCGCGCACGGCACACCTTGCCCCACTCGGCGGTGACGGCGCAATCGACCTGCTCGATCCGGCGGCGCTGGCGGGGGGCGACTACGTCGGATGGGTCGACGTGCCGCGCTACTTCCCGGAGACCGGGCACAACGTCGACGGGGACTTCCTGACCCACTTCTGGGCGCACGGCGCGACCGAGACGTTCGGCCTGCCGCTGACCGAGGCGTACTGGACGCCGGGCGACGACGAGGACGGCGCGGGGGTCGAGGTGCAGTACTTCCAGCGCGCGCGCCTGGAGCTGGACCTGGCGACCGGAGAGCTGCGCCTCAGCGCGCTCGGCACGCTTCTGGAGAAGCAGCAGCCCGCAGTGCCACCCGAGGCGGGCGTTCGCTACTTCCCGCAAACCGGCCACAACGTGGGGCGTTCGTTCCTGGTCTTTTTCGAGCAGGCGGGCGGTATCGACGCGCTCGGGCTGCCGCTCTCGGAGGAGGTCGAGGAGTATGGGCGGCCGGTGCAGTGGTTCGAACGCGCCCGGCTGGAGTGGTGGCCGGAGCGCCGGGCGGATCAGCGGGTGCAGCTGGGACTGATCGGCGAGGCGCACCTGGAGGCGGCGCGCGACGAGGTGCCCGAGGAAGCACTGGCCGCTGCCGCGCCGCTGCCGCCGCTGCGCGAGTGGTCGCTGCCCGCACCGCCCCCACCGCCGCGCGTGGCGTGGGCGCCAGCCGACATCCCGATCCTTTATTACCACCAGATCCCCTCGGCCGCCGCGCTGCGGACACAGCTGGTCGCGTTCCGAGAGGGCGGGCGTCAGATCGTCTCGCTCGCGCGGGCGGTAGCGGCGCTGCGTGGGGAGGGGCCCGCGCTCCCCGACAAGCCGCTGGTGCTGACGTTCGACGACGGCTGGGAGACGCAGTTTCACAACGCAGCCCCTGTCCTCCAGGCCGAGGGCGTACCGGCGACGTTCTTCGTCATCACGCGCTTCCTGGGGCAGATCCCGGGCTATATGAGCTGGGACCAGGTCCGCACGCTGAAGGAGTTGGGGCACGACATTGAGTCGCACACCCAGAACCATCCCAGCGTCGACAAGCTCTACGCCGAAGACGCGGGGGCGGCGCTGGCCGAACTGTGGGAGTCCCTGGCCGTACTCGAGCGGCGCCTCGGGCACTCACAGCGTCTGTTCGCGTACCCCAACGGGACGTGGAACAAGACGGTGGCCGACCTGGCGGCGCGCGTGTACCGCGCCGCGGTGGCGACGGCCGGCGGGACGTTCCAGTCCCAGCCGCAGCTCTACCAGATGCGGCGCATCAAGGCGGAGCCGCACTACAGACCCGCAGACCTACTGAAGCTGATGCCCTAGGCCCGAGGGGCGTACCCGTACACTTCCTCACGGCATGTCTGTGACTGCCGTCGTCGGCTGCGGCTGGGGCGACGAAGGCAAGGGGAAGATCGTCGACGCACTCGCGGCCGAGCGGAGCGCGCGTCTGGTGATCCGCTTCAACGGCGGACCCAACGCCGGCCACACCGTGGTCCCCGAGGTCGAAGGCCCCTCCAAACCGGCCTGGAGCGGCGCGGTCTTCCGGCTGCACCAGGTGCCTTCGGGGATATTCACGCCGGGCTGCCTGTCGCTGTGCGGGCCGGGGACGGTGATCGACCCGGACGGCTTCCTGGAGGAGGTGGCGGAGATCGAGGCGCACGGCGTGGACACGAAGAACGTCCTACTCTCCGACCGGGCGCACGTCGTGCTGCCGTTCCACCGGGAGCGTGACCGGCTGCTCGAGAAGCAACGCGCCGCGTTCAACCCCAAGCTCGTACAGGGCACGACGCTGCGTGGTGTCGGGCCCGCGTACGAGGACAAGGCGGCGAGGATTGGACTGCGGCTAGGCGACTTGTACGACGAGACGTACCTGGCCGAGTACCTCCCATTCCTGCTCCAAGAGCAGCAGCGGCGCCTGACCGGCGCGGACGTCGAGCCGATGAAGCTGGCCGAGCTGGTGAGCCTGTGCGAGCGGTGGGCGGACGCGCTGCGCGACCGCGTCGTCGATCCGTACCCGATCGTGCGCCAGGCACTCAAGGATGGCGCGCCGATCATCCTGGAGGGACAGCTGGGCGCGGGGCGCGACCTGGATTGGGGGATCTACCCAGACGTCACTGCGTCGAGCGCGGT